>NZ_JAMYQF010000004.1:0-219804 GCF_040320745.1 Mesorhizobium sp. M0621
ACCGACACGCCGCTCACTCGCTACAGCGCTACTAACGGCGCGCTCGTGAGCGGCTTCGCTACCGCCGAGCTACACCACCTGATGGGACACGACCCTCGCGTACTTTGAGTACGCTCCGCTCCGGTTCTCGAAAACCACCATTTTCGGCTCGGCCTGACCTGAATCTCAACAGATCCGAAGCGCGGCGTTAACCTGCACGATCGTTAAATTGCTCGGCATTTCCGGTACCGGATCGCAACCCCCTCCTTGCTACACGGGACAGGTCTACGCTTGAGGAGCCGGAATTGCAGATCAGGACTATCGCCAACTCGACACCTCCGGCACGCGACGCTTCGACGGCTTCATCTGCCCCATCATCCGAATCCAGGCGTATCAGCGACGATGTCGCGCAGGCGCGGCACACCGCCATGTCGGCGCTGACCAACGATCGTTTCCGCATCATGCTGGAGCAGATAACCGACCCGGTTTCATCCGGCGCGCTGATGACGATGCGCGGCGACAATGTGGTCGACTTCAAGTCGGCGCAGTCGAGCTACGCCGACAACAGCGAATAATCGAAAACCGATAAGGTCAAGCCCGGCTGCGGCGGCGCTCGCGGCGGGCTTCGCTGGTCTCGGCGGTGTTTTCCGTCGCCACCTTGTTGCGCATCGGACCGATGCGCTCCACGATCGCGGCAACCGTAGGACGATCCGCCTTGGTGTGCGCGTCGAGCGCCTTGCGCATGGCGGCCAGGTGCTGGAACGAGGTGCCGCAGCAGCCGCCGATAATTTTGGCGCCGCCATCGACGGCGAGCCTGACATAGTCGGCCATCAGTTCGGGCGTGCCAGAATAATGGATCTCGGTACCGCGGAATTCGGGGATGCCGCAATTGCCCTTGACGATCACCGTCGCTTCCGGCTTCGCCTCGGTCATGTCGAGCAGCGAAGCCAGGATGTCGGATGCGCCGACGCCGCAATTGGCACCGACGCCGAGCGGCGCCTGCGACAACCCATCGGTGACGCCGTGGATATCCTTGGGCAGCAGGCCCATCATAGTGCGGCCGGCGGTGTCGAAGGAACCGGTGTAGGTGTAGGGCAGGCCAACACGGATGGCAGCCTCGGCAGCGGCGCGGATCTCGTCGGGAGCCGACATCGTCTCGATCCAAGCGACTTCGGCGCCACCTTCCTTGAGACCCTCGATCTGCTCGGCGAAGGCATCGACCGCCTCGTCATAGGTCATGGCGCCGAGCGGCACCAGCAATTCGCCGGTTGGGCCGACCGAGCCAGCGACGATCACCTTGCGGCCGGCCTTGTCGGCGACGGCACGTGCAAGCTCGGCGGCGCGCTTGTTCAGCGCATGCGCGCGGTCCTGCGCATGGTGCAGCTTCAAGCGGTGACGGGTGCCGCCGAATGAGTTGGTGAGGATGATGTCGGCGCCGGCATCGACGAAATTCTGGTGCAGGCTGGTGATGGTGTCGGGCGCCGTCTCGTTCAGCAGCTCGGGCGCCTCACCGGCCTCAAGCCCCATGGCGAACAGGTTGGTGCCGGTTGCGCCGTCAGCCAGCAGCACGCCCTTTTCAGCCAGCAGGGCATCGATCGGGTTGGTGATCGTCATCGGAATGGCTTTCATATTTTGAATTCGAATAAGGATATAAAGAAGTCTTTATGTGTAGTCAATGATTTGCCGTGATGGTCCAACCAGGTCGGGGCCTTTTCCTCACGGCGCGAATGCAAGTGGCGAGGTCGACGCCAGGTTCCGCCAGACGACCGTGATTGCCAGAGCTCAGACAGTGCTCGATGGAAACGACATGCTGGCCAGTTTGTGGGCGAAGCCTGCCGCCTCGTGCGCATTGATGTCGGCGGCGCGGATCAGATTGTCGAAGTGCTGGATCAGCGTCTGGATCGGCTGGGTGGCGTTGAGCACCAGATACATGTCGCCGACATAGATGGCGGCGCGATAGGGTCCGAAGATGGTGTAGGGGATCGAGTAGCGCATCCGCCCGTCATAGAGAAACAGCCGGAAGGTCGGATAGAGGTCGTCGAGCAGTGTCGCCATGTGCAGCAGCTGGGCGCGGCGGTCGGCTTCCGGGAAACGATCCCAGACACCCAGCCCGCGTGCAAATATCTCCAGCGTGTGGCGTGGCATGCAGACTTCCATGTCGGTTTCCGGCCGCCTGTTGTAATCGATGCGGTATTGCGTTTCGCCGGCCTGCGCCAGGCGGTTCTTGTTGGCGATGCCCGCCTCGTAGTCGACCAGCGCCTCGGTGCGCAGAAGGTCAGGAATGCCGGCCGGCACGTAGCGGATCTTGGTGCCCGCGGCCTCGGCATGCCATTTGGCCAGCAGCGTGCGATCGAAGCCATCGGGTGCCTCCTCGATCTCGAGGCTCTCGCGGATTTCGCCGGTGAGGCCCTCGTCTTGGCTGAGGCCGAGAAGCCAGTCGAGCGACACTTTGAACTCGGCGGCGATATTGAGCAACGTTTCGGCGCGAGGCAGGCGGGTCGAGGCGCCTGACAGCAGCTGCGACAGCGCCGAGCGATCGATGCCGACCGCAGTCGCGAAAGCCGACTGATTGAGATCGGAGCGTGTCAAGAGCATTTTCAGGCGTTCGCGAAAGATGGTCGACAGATCGCGCTTGTCCATATCGGTGCTCCGGTCCGATTGAGGAAAAATTTTCGCCGAAGCGTCTTCGAGCGCTCCCTAAGCGTAAATTAATCCCTAAGTCTGTTTACAATGTATAACATGTGCGGTCAAAAATGCGCAATCGCAACAGTTTGTGCACTTTGTCTCGTTGAGTGGAATCATTTCTCCTGACACAATGCTGTCAGGAACCAATTGGGGTTCCGGCGACTGAGGGACAGTGGTCGATAGCATGACGGGCAAGGGCATCAGGCGACGCAGCGTACCGGCCATCGAGTGGCCGACCGTGGTACTCGCCTTCTTCTGTTACGCAACATGGCTCGCCACCGGTTTCCTGCTCTGGCTATCCTACCCCATCCTCGCGCTCGCCATCCTCGCCTTCACCGCCGCACTGCAATCCTCGATCATGCACGAAGTGCTGCACGGACATCCGACGCGCAACGCGCGGATCAACGAAGCCTTCGTCTTCCTGCCGATCGGCCTGGTCTGGCCGTTCCGCCGCTTCAAGACCATCCATCTGCGCCACCACGCCGACGAGCGGTTGACCGATCCGCTGGACGATCCGGAAAGCTATTACCAGGCGCTGTGGCAGCATGACGAACTGCCGCCGACGATGAAATTCGTGCTCAAGATCAACAACACCATGGCCGGCCGGTTCGTGCTCGGCCCCTGGTTGTCCTGCATCGGTTTCTTTATCGACGACGCCAAGCAGATGATCGCCGGCGACAAGGCGATCCGCAAGGCCTGGCTGCTGCATGCGATCGGCCTTGCCATCGTGGTGCCGATCGTCCAGTTCGGCTTCGGCATCCCGCTGTGGCTCTACATTCTGGTTCCGGTCTGGCTCGGCCAGTCGCTGATTTCGATCCGAACCTTCGCCGAGCATCAATGGTCGGAACACCCGGAAGGCCGCACGGTGATCGTCGAGCGTTCACCGCTGTCTTTTCTGTTCCTCAACAACAATCTGCACTTCGTCCACCACAAGACCCCGACCGTGGCCTGGTACAAGCTGCCCAAGCTGTTTCGTGACCGTCGTGAGGAATGGCTGCGGATGAACAATGGCTATGCCTATCCGAACTATTTCGCACTGATCAAAGCCTATGCGTTCAAGGCGAAAGAGCCGATTGTGCACCCGGTGCTGCGTCGCGCGCCAGAGCCGGGCAGAGCCTTCAAGCCGCGCATCAGGGCGCGCAGCATCAGCGGGCTTGGCAGTGCGCCGGTTCCCGCCGAGCCGCCCAAGGAATAATTCCGGCGTATCCGGGATCCGTGTCGGCCAATTCTGATTGGACGCCGCGTTTTTGCGATCCTTTTTCCAGACATGATGATTGAGTGTCGGCATGAGTGAATTGGTTGCGGCGTTGCCGATGTATGACTGGCCCGAAGTGCGCGGCGAGGTCGATGCGCAATGGGCACGATTGCGCGAGGCCTTTCGGCAAAAGGGTATCGATGCGCCGCAATCCATCGTGCGTCGCAATGGTGAATTGCCGCCGGTGCCGGGCGGAATTCATAATAACGTCCAAGGAGAGCTGATCGCGCCAGATCCTGCAACATTGCCGCCGGATGAACTGGATTTTCCTAGCCTTTGGCTGCACCCGGCGCTGTTGTTTGCGCAGACATGTTGGGGCCCGATGGAATTCGGCCTTTCGAAGCATGTCCAGCTCATAGGACAGCCCAGCTACGACGCTTATGAAGGCGGGAAGGGCGAACTCTATTCGAGCGCCATCATCATGCCAGCGGACGGCGGGATATCCGTACCTTCGCCCACGGACGGCCGGGCCGTCATCCCGATCAATCTGATCCAGGGCAAGCGTTTCACCTTCAACAGTCTCGATTCCATGTCAGGTATCATCGCCTTGTCCCGCGACCTCGACGACTTGGATCCGCTTTCGCAAAGCGATCTGTTTTCGGAAAACCTGCATAGCGGTGGGCATCGCGCTTCGATCGTCGCCGTGGCCGAAGGCAAAGCGGATGTCGCGGCGATCGACTGCGAAAGCTGGGCGCTGGCGCAGCGCTTCGAGCCCGCGGTGCAGGCGGTGAAGGTCGTCGGCTGGACAAGACGGCGCAAAGGTCTGCCGTTCATCACCGCGAAAACGACGCCTGCCGCGATCGTCGCGGTGTTGCGCGAGGCAATCGCCGCGGCGGGCTGATGCCCGATCAGCCGCCGAGCAGCCTCGCATCCAGCTTGTAGGTTGAAAGCTTCTCGTTGGCGGCCTCGGTGATCAGGATCTGCTCCTCGATCTTGACGCCCTCGCGCCCGCCAAGCCTGCCGATATAGCTTTCCACACACAGCACCATTCCGGGTTCCATAACGCCATCGGGCGTATCGGCAGTCCAGTCGCTGGCATGCGGCAAGGTCGGGTATTCATCGGCCAGGCCGACGCCGTGATAGAGCACGCCGTAGCGCGTTGGGAAGCAGTCTCCCGGCGGCACCGCCGAGCGTTCGACGAGGTCGCGGAACGAGATGCCGGGCTGCATCAGCGCTATGTTGTGCGCGATCTGGCCGGCGGCGATGCGGAACAGCTCGCGCTGCTCGTTGGTCGGCGTTGCATCGCCGCACAGCCATGTGCGCGACAGGTCGGCGCAGAAGCCGTAGGGGCCGATCAGGTCGGTGTCGAAGGCAACGAGATCGCCTGATTGAATCTTGCGTGACGAGCATTCCTGGAACCACGGATTGGTGCGCGGGCCTGACGTCAGCAGCCGCGTCTCGATCCATTCGCCGCCGCGGGCGATGTTGCCGCGGTGCAGTTCGGCCCATAGCTCATTCTCGGAAATCCCTGGCTTCAGAGCCTGTTCCATCTCGCCCATCGCCGCCTCGCAGGCGACGATCGCGCGGCGCATGGCAAGGATTTCGTCCGGCGACTTGATCAGCCGCGCATTCTCCATCACCGCCTCGCCATTGCCGATCGAAACACCAAGGCGCGCCAGTTCCTCGACGCCTTCAGGGTTGATATGGTCGACTGCGATGCGGCTGTTGCCGCCGCCATGTTCCCGAACCAGATCGGCGATGTCGGCGGCCCAGCGGCGGACCTTTTGCTCCGTAAGCTCGCCGCTATAGAGGTACATCCATGACACGGCGGGGCGAACCTCGTCGACGATGCCGGAATGGTCGGAGAGGTGTTCGCAGGAGAAATAGTCGAACAGCACCACCGGTCCGTCGGTGGCAACGAAGCAATGCCGCGTCGGATTGTGCGCCACCCACGACTGCATGTTGGTGGAGTCCGTCGCGTAGCGGATGTTCACGGGATCGTAGAGCAGGGCGCCGGCATAGCCGCGGCGCCTCAACTCGGCGCGGATACGCTCCAGCCGGTATTGGCGCATGGCAGGCAGATCGGGAGCCGCAATGCCTGCCGCGGCCCATTCAGCCTCCGCCTGCGCGCCATAGCCCAGCACATGCTGGTTGAGCGCCGCCGCCTTCTGTCGGGAGGCGGCGCGCTGCGCCTCGATCGAGCCCGGCTCGAACGGCATGATCTTGCGATGCCGGCCAAAGCTGCCCTTTGGCCCCGCGCTGTCCATGGTCGAACCTCAGGTCCGCATCTTTTCGCCGCTCGGATCGAAGGGTGCTTCGACATTGATGCGGGCCGGGCGCCGATGTCCGAGGATTTCGATTTCGAACAGGCCCGCGCTTTCGTCCTCGGCAAGAGCCGCCGGCACGTAGCCCTGCGCCATCGACTTCTGGACATAGTGGGCATAACCGCCTGAGGTGACCCAGCCGACCACGCGCCAGTCGCCGTCGACGATGCCGCGCACGGCGGACGCACCTTCGGCAGCCTTGGAGCCGCGTATTTCCTTGCCGCCCTTGTCGAAACGCGGCGCGCCATAGCCATGCGGCTTTTCAACCGTGCCGTAATCCTTGCTGACCTTGGCCCAGATCGGCTCGTCGCCCATGACGTCAGCATCGGCGGCATCGACGACGAAGGAGACGCGGCGCAGTTTCGGTCCTTCCGCCTGTTCCTTGGCGGCTTTCTCGCGGCCGATGAAGTCGTTTTTCTCCAGCTTGATGAAGCGGTCCATCGTCCCTTCGAACGGTCCGTAGATCGGCCGCAACTCGCGGAACCAGGTCGGAAAATTCTTTTCCAGGCGCATGGAGAGCAGAGCGCGCATACCGAAATCGACGATGCCGAATTCCTCGCCGGCGTCCTTGATCGCCTGGTAGACCAGGCGCTCATAGGCTGGCGCCATCCAGATCTCGTAGCCAAGATCGCCGGTGTAGGTGATGCGGTTGACCAGGCACGGCGCGCCGCCGACCGCCATCTCGCGGAAATCCATGAAGCGGAAGGCTTTGGTCGAGATGTCGACATCGACGAGCTTCTGCAGCAAGTCGCGGGATTTCGGTCCGGCGATCGACAGACCGACGAGTGTCTGGTCGAAGCGGTGGATACGCACCGAACCATCCTTCGGCAGATGCTTCTCGAACCAGCGCATGTGGTATTTCTGCGCGGCCGACGAACCCCAGATCATGAAGCGGTCTTCTGCTGCCTTGGCGATGGTGAAGTCGCCGATCAGCTTGCCGAATTCGTTGAGCATCGGCGTCAGCACGATGCGGCCGGTCTTCGGCATGCGGTTGGTCATCAGCCGGTTGAGGAAATCCTCCGCCGCCGGTCCCGACACTTCGTATTTGGCGAAGTTGGCGATCTCGGTGACGCCGACGCGCTCACGCGTGGCGCGCACTTCCTCGCCGATCGGCCCAAAATCGTTGGAGCGATGGAAGGAGACGATATCCCTGGGTTCCTTGCCTTTCGGTGCGAACCACAGCGGCGTTTCAAGACCCCAGGAGTCACCCATGACGGCGTTGTTGGCCAGCATGGTGTCGTAGAGCGGCGTCGTCTGCGCCGGGCGCGCGGCCGGCAGTTCCTCATTGGGGAAGCGGATGGAGAAGCGGCGCGAATAGTTTTCGCGCACCTTGGCGTTGGTGTAGCGCAGGCCGGCCCATTCGCCGAAACGGGTGACATCCATGCCCCAGACGTCGAAGCCGGGATCGCCATGCACCATCCAGTTCGATAGCGCCAAGCCGACACCGCCGCCCTGGCTGAAGCCGGCCATGACCGCACAGGCGCACCAGAAATTGGTCAGGCCCTGCACCGGACCGACCAGCGGGTTGCCGTCGAGCGCGAAGGTGAAAGGGCCGTTGATGATCTGCTTGATGCCGGCCTTCTCGATGCCGGGGAAATGCTTGAAGCCAATCTCCAGCGACGGGGCGATGCGGTCGAGGTCCGGCGGCAGCAGTTCATGGCCGAAATCCCACGGCGTGTTGACCGGCGACCACGGCTTGCAGGCCTTCTCATACGTGCCGAGCAGGATACCGTTGCGCTCCTGACGGGTGTAGATCTCGCCCTTGAAGTCGAGCACGCCGATCATCTCGCGGCCGGTCGATTTGTTGAATTCCTCGACCTCCGGCATCGGCTCGGTTAGGAGATACATGTGCTCCATGGCCAGCACCGGCAGTTCGACGCCGACCATGCGGCCGATCTCGCGCGCCCACAGGCCACCGCAATTGACGACATGCTCGGCCTTCACCGTGCCCTGTTCGGTGACGACGTTCCAGGTGCCGTCGACCTCCTGCGTCAGCTCAACGACGCGGTTGCGCAGCACGATCTCGGCGCCGAGTTTCTTGGCCGCCTTGGAATAGGCGATCGTCGTTCCGGACGGATCGAGATGGCCTTCGACCGGATCCCACATGGCGCCGACGAAATTGGTCTCGTCCATCAGCGGGAACATCGCCTTGGCTTCGGACGGGGTGATCAGTTCGGTGTCCATGCCGAGATAGCGTCCCTTGGCGTGGGCAAGGCGCAGGAAATCCATGCGCTCGGGCGTATCGGCCAACATCACGCCGCCGGTCAGGTGCAGCGAGCAGGACTGGCCGGAAATTTCCTCGATCTCCTTGTAGAGCTGCACCGTGTAGGCCTGCAGCTTGGCGACGTTGGGGTCACCGTTCAGCGTATGGAAGCCACCGGCCGCGTGCCAGGACGAGCCGGAGGTAAGCTCCGAGCGCTCGATCAGCATGATGTCGGTCCAGCCGGCCTTGGCCAGATGGTAGAGAACCGAGCAGCCCACGACGCCGCCGCCGATCACAACCGCTTTTACATGAGATTTCATCTAGATAGGTCCGTTTTTGAAGGGAATGAATCGATTGGGAGCGGCGTGAAAACAAAGCGGAGGTCGGAGACAGCGATGTCTTCCGCTAGCTTGCCATCAAGCGCGGCAAGGATGGTTTCACAGACGGAAGTACGATGTTGCAGGACGTCATGGCTCCAAAGGCGCAGGATCGAGTAGCCTTGGGTACGCATGAAATCGTCGCGGCGGCGGTCATATGAACTGCCGGCGTGCTGGTGTCCGTCGACTTCAACGACAAGCCATTTTTCGCGGCAAGCGAAGTCTGCAAAAAAACGGCCGATGGAGAACTGACGCGTGAAGCGATAGCCGCCAAGCTTGCGTGCCTTGAGTTCAAGCCAAAGCAATGCTTCCGCCTGATTGCCGGCTTGCCGGAGATTCCGCGCTCGCTGAGTTGTGCCTGTTTTTCTGCGACTGCGGGTTTGACCAGCGGCTTCCCCCACTCCGTCGCCGCTTCGCGGCGCCACCTCTCCCCCCTCCGGAGGGAGAGGAAGGGAGCCAGCCTGTATAAGCTCGCGCCTTTCCTCTACCCCGTCGATCGGGGGAGAGGTGTCGAGCGTAGCGCGACGGAGTGGGGGTCGACCGTTCATCAGATCCGCCTGATTGCCCGATTGCCGCAGATTAGGCGCTCGCTGCGTTGTCCCCGTTTTGCGGCGGCTGCGCGTTTCGTGAAGGGCTCCCCCACTCCGTCGCCGCTTCGCGGCGCCACCTCTCCCCCCCTCCGGAGGGAGAGGAAAGGAGCCGGCTGTGGAAAGTTCGCGCCCTTCCTCTACCCCGTCGATCGGGGGAGAGGTGACGAGCGTAGCTCGACGGAGTGGGGGTCGACCGTTCATCAACAACACAGACGATCAAAAATCGGTCGGCGCGCCGCCCTCGGACCGGCGCTTGGCGACGAAGGCGTTGAGTTCCTCGCGGACGGCCGGGTCCATGTAAGGCTCTTCGTAGGACGCGAGCCGTTCCTTCCAGACTTTGTTGGCCTTTTCGAGCGCCGTCGGCGAGCCGGCTTCCGCCCAGGTCTCGTAATTGCGCCAGTCGGACAGGATCGGCGAGTAGAAGGCGGTCTTGTAGCGGTCCTGCGTGTGCTGGGTGCCGAAGAAATGGCCGCCTGGACCGACCGACTGGATGGCGTCGAAGCCGAGTGCCTCGTCGGAAAGGTCGAGCGGGGTCAGGAATTCAGCCACCATCTGCAACAGGTCGATGTCGAGAATGGTCTTCTCGTAGGAGCAGCGCAGGCCGCCCTCGAGCCAGCCTGCGGCATGCATCATGAGATTGCCGCCGCCCTGGATGGCACCCCACAGCGAGAACACGCTTTCATAAGCCGCCTGGGCGTCGACCGTGTTGGCGGCGCAGGTGTTGGAGGTGCGGTAGGGTATGTTGTAGCGGCGGGCAAGCTGGCCGCCGACGAGCTGGGCCTTCATGTATTCCGGCGTGCCGAAGGCCGGTGAACCGGACTTCATGTCGACATTGGAGGTGAAGCCGCCATAGCCGACGGGCGCGCCCTTGCGCACCATCTGGGCGAAGGCGATGCCGGATAGTGCCTCGGCGTTCTGCTGCACCAGCGCGCCGGCGATGGTGACCGGCGCCATGGCACCCGATAGGGTAAACGGCGTGACGACCACGACCTGGCCCTTGCTCGACATCTGGATGATGCCTTCCATCATCGGCACATCGAGCTTGAGCGGCGAATTGGTGTTGATGATGGTGAAAACGGACGGCTCTTCGAGCAGCTGCTCGTGGCTGATGCCGCGCGCGATCCTGGCGATCTCGATGCCGTCGACATTGCGCTCCTTGCCGAGCGAATAGATGTGGAACACCTTGTCGGTGAGCACGCTGAGATCGCGGATGCATTCGAGATGGCGGACGGATGGATGGATATCGGTCGGCTCGACCGGATAGCCGCCCGTGCAGTTCAGGATATTGTGCATCTGCGCGAGCTTGAGGAAATTGCGGTAGTCCTGCTGATTGCCAGGCCGGCGGCCACGATCGATGTCGGAGCAATTGGGCGCCGACGCCATCATCGAGATGATCACATTGTTGCCGCCAAAGCGCACATTGTGCGCGGGGTTGCGGGCATGGATGGTGAACTCCGACGGGCAATGCGACACCAGTTCCAGGATCATGTCGCTGTCGAAGCGCACCCGCTCGCTGCCATCGCGCACGTCGGCGCCATGCGCTTTCATGATGCGGCGGGCTTCGTCATGCAGCACGTCGACGCCGATTTCCCGCAGCACGCGCAACGAAGCGAGGTGGATCGATTCCAGCTCGTCGTCGGAGACCAGCCTGGTCGGCGTCAGCGGGTTTTTCAGCTGGCGGAAAGCCGGCTGCTCGAACGCGGCCGAGCCGCCGGCGCGCTTTCCGGCGCGGCCACCGCGACGGGCGCGATCGGTGGCCAATGCCGGTTCTGCTGGTTGTAGGGCGGCGGTCATGGTGGTCCTCGTACGATGCGATAGCGGGCGGCATAATGGACCGGCGGCTGTCCAGCCATTGCGGAGGCGGCGACCACTAGGGCGAGGGAAGCGACATACCGGAACGGCAGTTGCGCGGCCCCGATTGCATTGCCCCGTTGGCGCAAGCGGATTTCGCTGGCCGGCCCTTCCTTTCCCCGGATCGAGCCGGTAGCTAGTCGGGCTTGCCGGCCGGATGGCCAGCACATTTCACACGGATGACGGCATGGTCGCGACCGACTCGAGCGAAGGCGAAGCGGCAACGCAGTGGGCAGCTCTTGCCGGCATCACCGCGGCACTTGCCATGTTCGGCGCGGCGCAAGGGTTGAGTTCGCCGCTGTTCACGCTTCTGATGCAGAAGCAAGGCATGTCGCCGGCGCTGATCGGCCTGTCGGCGGCGATGATGCCGCTCGGCCTGATCCTGTCGGCTTCGTTTGTGCCGGCGGCAGTGCGGCTGGTCGGTGCGCGCGTGCGCCGCGCTTCCTGACAGGCATTGTCTGGAGCAAAGCGGTTTTCGCCCTCCGGGGGCTTACCACCACGTGCCTCAATCGATAATCCTACAACCCCGATAGCGGTGCGCACAATGAACCTGGCGGAATCGAACGACGAGACGATGCAGTGGGCGGCGATCACCGGCGTGATCGCGACCGTCTCGGTGTTCGCCATCGCGCAGGGGCTGTCCTATCCGCTGCTGAGCTTCATCCTGCAGCGTCAGGGCGTTTCGCCGGCGATGATCGGCCTGTCGGCGGCAATGACGCCGATCGGCTTCATCGTGTCGTCGCCACTGATCCCGGCGCTGGCCCGCCGGTTCGGGGCAGGGCGCACGGCGCTCATTTGTGCCGCGCTTTCGGCGGTTGTGCTGGCGCTTATCGGCTGGACGCAGAATGTCTATCTCTGGTTTCCACTGCGCTTCCTGATCGGCGTCGTCACCAATCCGCTTTACGTGCTAAGCGAGATCTGGGTGATCGCTCTGGCGCCGCCGCCGCGACGCGGTCGCGTCATGGGCGTTTACTCGACGATCATCTCGGCCGGTTTCGCGGCCGGGCCGCTTTGCCTGCTTGCCGTCGGCACGGAGGGCTGGCCCCCATTCCTCGTCGGCATTTTTGCCTTCGTGCTGTGCGGCATCTGTCTGGCCTCGGTGCTGCCCCGCTTGCCCAAGGTCGACGAGACCGGGCATCAGGTTTCGGTGCTTGGCTTCGTGCCGCTGGCCTGGCTGCTTTTGTTTGCCGTCATCGTGGCTGCCGGCTTCGAACAGGGCGCGCTGGCCTTGCTGCCGGTCTACGGCATCCATCACGGCATCGCCGAGACCCGCATGTCTGCGCTGCTGTCGGTGATGATCGCCGGCAACATCGCCATGCAGGTGCCGCTCGGACTGCTGGCGGAAAGGCTTTCCGCGCGCCTGGTGCGGCTTGCCTGTGTTTCCTTGACGGTGCTCGGTTGCGTGCTTCTGCCGCTGCTCATCGAGACATCGCTGATCTGGCCGATGATCTTTGTCTGGGGTGCGGTTTCCTACGGCATCTACACGATGTCGATCATCGAGCTCGGCGAACGCTTCACCGGTTCCACACTGGTCGCCGGCAATGCCGCATTCTCCTTGATGTGGGGCGTCGGCGGCATCGCCGTGCCGCCGCTGGCGGGCGGCGCCATGGATATTTTGGGCGCCGGCGGGCTGCCGTTCACCCTCGGCCTGATGTGCCTGGCGCTGGCGATCGCGAGCCTGGCTGGCCGGCGGAAAGCCTCAATCGTGCGCTGAACGTATTGAATATCGGACATGGCATATCGATGTTGGCAGTGCCAAAAGCGACGCGTTTATCGGAGACCTCATGACCAAGCCCATCCAAAAACCAAGATCCGCCACCGAGACCAACGATCCCTTCCTCTGGCTGGAGGACAGGACAGCCACGCAGTCGCTCGACTGGGTGCATCGCCAGAACGAGGTCACGGTTGGCGAGCTGCAGGGTGATCCATCCTATCAGGCGTCGTTCCAGACCGCGCTCGACCTGATGACGGCCGAGGACAACATCGCGGTCGGCGCCGCACTCAAAGGCCATGTCTACAATTTTTGGCAGGACAAGACCAATGTGCTCGGCCTCTGGCGCCGCACGACGGTCGCGTCCTACAAGACCGAGAAGCCCGACTGGGAAACGATCATCGACTTCGACCAGCTTGCGGCGAAGGAGGGGATCAAATGGGTGTTCAGCGGCGCCAGCCGGCTCTATCCGGACTTCAGTCGCTGCCTTGTCTCGATGTCGCCCGATGGCGGGGACGCCAGCGAGATGCGCGAGTTCGACATCGAAACCAAATCCTTTGTAGAAGATGGGTTTCGCGCGCCCGCATCCAAGTCGGGTTTCAGCTGGCTGGACAAGGACATGGTCATCGTTTCGGCGGCCTTCGAGGAAGCCGACAAGACTGAGTCCGGTTATCCACGCGTGGTCAAGCTCTGGAAGCGCGGCACGAAGCTCGAAGACGCGACACCGATCTTCGAGGCGCAGAAAGAGGATCTGGCCGTTGGCGCAGCTGTCGAGTTCGACGGCGACAAGCGCTATTTGATCCTGGCCCGGACGCTGAATTTCTTCGCTTCGCACATCTTCCTCCGGCTGCCTTCCGGTGAAAACAGACGTCTGCCTTTGCCGGACGACATGACCGACACCGCGATCTTCAGGGATCAGCTCGTCTTCGGCTTGCGCAGCCCGTGGACGGCGCCCGACGGCACGTTGTGCAAGCCTGACGGCCTCTATTCGCTGGATCTGGCGCACTGGGTCAAGACCGACGCGCTCGGCCCGGTGGTGACTTTGTTCGAGCCGGCGTATCGCGTTTCCATCGCCGGCATTGCCCGCACGCAGGACCGGCTGTTCATCAACCTGATGGACAATGTGCGCGGCAAGGTCGTCGTCTGCGAGCGGACCGATCGAGGCTGGTCGCTGAAACCGGTCGCGTTGCCCGAAAACGGCAATGTCGGCATCAGCCATGCCGAACAGTTCGGCTCGAGCGTTTCCTTCTCCTTCACCGATTTCCTGACGCCGAGCTCGATCATCTGGTCGGACGACAATGGCGAGACGCTGGCCACCGTGAAATCGCAGCCGGCGCGTTTCGATGCCTCGCCGCTGATCTCGGAACAGTTCGAGGCGCGCTCGAAGGACGGCACGATGATCCCCTATTTCGTCGTCAGGCGGCGCGACCAGAAAGGTCCGGTGCCGACGCTGCTCTATGGCTATGGGGGCTTCGAAGTGCCGTTGCTGCCTGGCTATGCCGGCGTGCGCGGCAGGCTGTGGCTGGAGAAGGGCAACGCCTATGTGCAGGCCTGCATCCGCGGCGGCGGCGAGTTCGGCCCGGCCTGGCATCAGGCAGCGCTCAAGGGCAATCGTCAGAATGGCTTCGACGATTTCGCCGCGGTTGCGCAGGATGTCGTTCGACGTGGGATTGCGACAGCAGCCTCGCTCGGCATCCAGGGCGGCTCGAATGGCGGCTTGCTGACCGGCGTTTCCTTGACGCAGCGCCCCGAGCTTTTCGGTGCCGTCATCATCGAGGTGCCGCTCCTCGACATGCTGCGCTACACCGAATTGCCGCCCGGTGCCTCCTGGATGGCCGAGTATGGCGACCCGTCGAAACCGGAAGACGCGAAGTGGCTTTCCGCCTATTCGCCCTACCAGCATGTCGATGCCGGTGCCGCCTATCCGCCGGTTCTGCTGACCACCTCGACCGCCGATGACCGGGTCCATCCCGGCCATGCGCGCAAGATGGCCGCGCGTCTGCAGGAAGCCGGTCATGCCAAGACGATGTTCTTCGAGGAGACAGAAGGCGGTCATGGCGGCCGCGGCGACCGCCGGCCGCAGGCGGCGCAGACCGCGATGAAATATGTGTTTCTACAAAGGGCGTTGAGCGGCGAAGCCTGACCTCTTTCCATGGCGCCGCCTGAGCAAAGGAGTGGTTCACCTCGACCGCCCTTTGCTCTAAGGTGTCTGCCATGGCTCTCGCTAGGCTATCAGCTCGTGCATTCCGGATCGCGGTGACACCGTCATCGCGCACGCTGCGCGCCGAGCTTTTGCGGCTGTGCGCCCGCATCGGTTATTCGCCACCTGCTTGCCTCTGATGCATTCGCCCCGGCTTGGGCCGGATAGAATCCAGAGGAAAGATCACATCCATGACCTATCAGAATTATTCGCTGAAGCAGCTTCAGCAGATCGATGCCGCGCATCATCTCCATCCGTTCACCGATCACAAGGAACTGCGCGAGGCCGGCTCGCGCATCATCACCCACGCCAACGGACCATTCATCTACGATTCCGAAGGGGCTGAAATCCTTGACGGCATGGCCGGGCTGTGGTGCGTCAACGTCGGCTATGGGCGTGACGAGCTGGCCGAGGCCGCCTATGTCCAGATGAAGGAATTGCCTTACTACAACTCCTTCTTCAAATGCTCGACGCCGACGCCCGTGCTGCTGTCCAAGAAGCTGGCGGAAATCGCACCGAAGAACGTCAGCCAGGTGTTCTACGGCTCCTCCGGCTCGGAAGCCAACGACACGGCGCTGCGCCTTGTCCGCCACTATTGGGTGCTGGAAGGCAGGCCGGAGAAGAACCGCATCATTTCGCGCAAGATGGCCTATCACGGCTCGACCGTTGCCGGCACCTCGCTCGGCGGCATGGATCCCATGCACAAGCAGCTCGGCGGCGCCGTGCCCAACATCGTCCATGTCATGATGCCCTATGCCTATGAGCTGGCGTTGCCTGGCGAGAGCGATCATGATTTCGGCCTGCGCGCGGCAAAGGCCGTCGAGGATGCGATCCTCGAAGCCGGCGCCGACAAGGTTGCTGCCTTCATCGGCGAACCGGTCATGGGAGCGGGCGGCGTGAAGATACCACCGGCCAGCTACTGGCCGGAGGTCCAGCGCATCTGCCGCAAATACGATGTCCTTCTGATGCTGGACGAGGTCATAACCGGCTATGGCCGCACCGGCGAGTGGTTCGCCGCGCAGACGCTCGGCATCGAGCCGGACACGATCACCACGGCCAAGGCGCTGACCTCGGGCTATCAGCCGCTGTCGGCATTGCTGGTCGGCGACCGTATCGCCTCGACGCTGGTCGAGAAGGGCGGCGAGTTCAATCACGGCTACACCTATTCCGGTCACCCGGTGGCCTGCGCCGTGGCGCTGAAGAACCTCGAGATCATCGAGCGGGAAGGGCTGGTCGACCGCGTCCGGAACGATACCGGTCCCTATTTCGCAAAGGCGTTGCAGGAGTGCGTTGCCGGGCATGATCTCGTCGGCGAGGTGCGTTCGATCGGGCTGATGGGGGCGATCGAGATCGTCAAGGACAAGGCGACCAAGGAGCGCTTCCTGCCGGCGGGAAGTGCGGCGGTGACCGTGCGCGACTATGCGATCGCGAACGGCATGATGCTGCGAGCCACCGGCGACACGATGATCCTGTCGCCGCCGCTGATCTGGACCCGCGATACGATCGATATGGCTTGCGACCGTATCTCGAAGGCGCTGGATCTGGCGCAAGCCGATCTGCGCAAGCGGTAGGGCTCGAGCCCCGACCGGGCGTTCCTCGGCGGGAGCGCCCGGCCTCGACAACTTGATCAAGCGATAAGGGAACGTATTTCCATCCCCAGCGCGTAATGTGTGGGGCAACGGCTGATTCGGCCGCGACAAGGGGTTTGTTTTCATGAGAAAGACCGGCAACAGCCGACGGACGCAAGACGCGGCCAGCATCGGCGGTGACCTGATGCTGGCGCCTCTGGTGGCGATGATGCGGCTGCCGTTGATGGCGATGGACGCCGGCAGCAGCCAGCCATGGAGCACGGAGACGGCGCGTGCGGTGAACGAGAAGACCGTCGCGATGGCCGAAGGCGCGTTCGCGGCGCAAATGTCTTTCCTGCAGTCGGCATCGCGGTTCTGGCCGGAGATATATTCCGGTCGCACCCCGTCTCTGTTCAACGGCGTTGCGGCGGAACGCTCGATCAGCGCCGCGCTGAAGCCGGCGAGCCGTGCCGTGAAGGCGAACTTTCGCCGGCTGTCCGACAAGACCTGACTGACGTTGCAGAACTTTGATTTTGCGCATCAAGCAACGCATGCGCTAGAACCAGCCGGTACAGTTACCGATGGGGGACACGATGGCCGGACAACCGCTCAACCAGCCGGCTGAAATTCCAGCCGAACTCGACCGCTGGAACTGGGGCGCCTTCTTCCTCAACTGGATCTGGGGCATCGGCAACAGCACGTTCATCGCGCTGCTGGCGCTGATCCCATTGGTCAACATCATCATGATCATCGTGCTGGGCGCGCGCGGCAGTCGCTGGGCATGGCGGAACCGCGCCTGGCGCGACGCGGAACAGTTTCGCAAGACGCAACGCAACTGGGCAATCGCCGGCCTTGTCGTGTGGGTGGTCGGGATCGGCGGCTGTGCGACGATGGTCGGCAGCATCCCCTACGTCCTGAAAGGCAGCGATGCCTATCACATGACGATGGACAGGCTCCGCGCCGACGACCGCGTCAAGGCCGCCCTCGGTGATGATGTGACCGACAGTTTCTGGGTCGGCGGGCATCTTAATGTGAATGCGAATGGGGCTGGTGACGCCCAGTTCAGCATTCCGGTCCACGGCGCCAAGGGCAAGGGCACCGCCTACTCAACCGCTGTCCGCACCGCCGGCATGTGGGGCCTGCGCCTGCTGGTCGTCAGGCTGGAGGGAGCCGATGCACCGATCGTGCTGATCAACGAAGATCATGTCCCGATCCCGAATGCGGCAATCGGAATATAAAACCAGACTGGCGCGGATAAACCGGCGGAAACGCAAAAACCGCGCTCCATCGGGAACGCGGCTTTGCCAGATACGCATGGCGCTTCGCTACTCGAACACTTTGCGAAACCTACAGGCACTTGTCGAAACTTACGGGCTCCGGTACGCGAGACCTGATCCGGAGCGCCGGGCGGATGCGATATGTCCGCCTCGAAATCCGTTTTATAGGGACATCGTTACCGCAGAGTTATCGAGAGCTTAAGCAAATCTAAATTTACATTCTTTCGGCAGAAAGAAGTCGGAAAAAGCGTGCCAAATCCGTTGGTTACGCTAAGTTACCGCGCAGAAAATTAATTATGCCGGAGAAATCGGCGCCGCCATGTCCCTGGGCGTTGAACAAGGCATATAGCTGGGCTGCCTCGGCGCCAAGCGGCGTCACCGCGCCGGCGCTTTGCGCGGCTTCCTGGGACAATTTCAGGTCTTTCAGCATCAGTGCGGCTGCAAATCCTGGGTTGTAGTCCCTGTTGGCGGGCGAAGTCGGCACCGGGCCGGGCACCGGGCAATAGGTGGTCAGGGACCAGCATTGCCCCGACGAGGTCGAGGCGACGTCGAACAGTGCTTGGTGCGAGAGGCCGAGCTTTTCCGCCAGAACGAAGGCTTCGGCGACACCGATCATCGAGATGCCGAGGATCATGTTGTTGCAGATCTTTGCCGCCTGGCCGGCGCCGTCGCCGCCGCAATGGACGATGCGGCCGGCCATCGGCTTGAGGACCGGCTCGGCGGCGGCGAAGGCATCGCCGGCGCCTCCGGCCATGAAGGTCAGCGTGCCGGCCGCGGCACCCCCGGTGCCGCCCGAGACGGGCGCATCGATGGACAGCAGGCCGTGTTTGGCGGCAATGGCGTGCGCCTTGCGCGCCGATTCGACGTCGATGGTCGAGGAATCGATAAACAACGCGCCCTTTTTCGCCTTGGGCGCGATGTCCTCATAGACCGACAGCACGTGCTTTCCGGCCGGCAGCATGGTGATCACCACATCGGCATCTTTCACCGCGGCCGGTGCGTTGGCCATGATAAGGACGCCATGCTCGCGTGCGACGGTAAGGTTCTCCGGCATCAGGTCAAAGCCGTGCACGGCATGCCCCGCCTTGACCAGGTTGGCAGCCATTGGATTGCCCATGTTCCCGAGGCCGATGAAGGCGATGGTGGTCATCGTGGTGCTCCGTGATTTGGCTAGGCAGTAGGCAGTAGGCAGTAGGCAGTAGGCAGTAGGCAGTAGGCAGTAGGCAGTAGGGGGTCTATTCGGGTGCAAGTTTGAAAATAAGTTGGCGAAGCATTTTGCCGATGCCCTCGGTCGATGTCAGCAACTGATCAGCTTGATCATGCGTGGCAAGGCCAATGCGTTCGGCGATCTGGAGGTGTGTCTCGAACTCCTTCAACGAGCCCTGGGCAATCCTGAGAAATTGCTGATATGAGCCTCTGTTGTCTCGGCCATAGCCTTCCGCGATGTTTGCAGGAATAGAGTTTGCAGAGCGGCGGATTTGGCTGGTCAGCCCATACAATTTCCTCTTTTGGCCATGCCTTGGTCAAGGAATAGGTGGCGACAGCCAGGTCCATCCCGTGCTGCCACACGATAAGATCCTTGTATGAATTGATCTTGCCGGTCATCTCACTGCCTACTGCCTACTGCCTACTGCCTACTGCCTACCAATCAGCGCGCGCGCGATGATGACGCGCATGATCTCGTTGGTGCCTTCGAGGATCTGGTGCACGCGCAAATCCCGCACCAGCTTCTCGATGCCGTAATCGTGCAGGTAGCCGTAACCGCCGAGCAGTTGCAGCGCATCGTTGGCGACATTGAAGCCGGTGTCGGTGACGAAGCGCTTGGCCATCGCCGACCATTTGCCGGCATCCGGCGCCTTGCGGTCGAGCTTCGAGGCGGCGGCATAAAGGAAGATACGTGCCGCCTGCAGCTCGGTCTCCATGTCGGCCAGCCTGAACTGCAAGGCCTGGAACTGGTTGATTTTCGAGCCGAAGGCCTTGCGCTCGGCGGTGTAGGAAAGTGCCTTGTCGAGCGCCGACTGCGCGCCGCCCAGCGAACAGGCGGCAATGTTCAGCCGGCCGCCATCGAGTCCGGCCATGGCGATGCCGAAGCCCGCACCTTCGCCCGACAGCAGGTTTTCCGCCGGCACCTTGCAATCCTCGAAGATGACCTGGCGGGTCGACTGCATGTGCCAGCCCATCTTGTGCTCGTTGGCGCCGAAGGAGAGGCCAGGTGCATCTTTCGGCACGACGATGGTGGAAATGCCTTTCGGCCCATCGATGCCGGTTCGCACCATGACGGCGTAGACATCGCTGTCGCCTGCGCCCGAGATGAACTGCTTGGTGCCGTTGAGGACATAGTCGCCACCGCTCTTGACCGCACGTGTCTTGAGCGCCGCGGCATCGGAACCGGAACCGGGTTCGGTCAGGCAATAGCTCGCAAGCCATTCCATCGAAGTGAGTTTCGGCAGGAAGCGGTGGCGTTGCTCTTCATTGCCGAAGCGGTCGATCATCGAGGCCACCATGTTGTGGATCGAGATGAAGGACGAAAAGGCCGGATCGGCGTGCGACAGCGCCTCGAAGATCAGCACCGCATCAAGCCTGCCAAGTGCTGAACCGCCGACATCGTCCCTGATATAGATGCCGCCGAGGCCAAGCGGACCGGTTTCGCGGATCACATCGGCAGGAAAGTGTTTCCGGCGGTCCCAGTCGAGCGCATTCGGCGCGACGCGGTCGGCGGCGAAGGCCTGCGCCATCTCCTGGATGGCGCGCTGCTCCTCATTGAGTTCGAACTGGCTGGTGCTCGCATCGACCGCGGCGTCCATGGCGTGCTCCCTGATATCTTCGACCTGTTGGCCTGTCGTTTTTGGCTTTGCGCGCGCACCAATCTAGACCAATGATGCCGCCGCGCAACCCGACCCTATCAACCGGCCATTTGGGGAGCGGCTGTGCATCAATGGGTGTCCGGAGCACGATGTGACGACAAGATTCGATGATCTGCTGGGGCGGTTCCACGCCTATCTCGCTTCTGTGGATAACGCCCTGGTGCGTGACGCCGTGTTGCGGATCAATTGGGAGATGCCAGCCCGTATGCTGGAGCCGCATCCGCTCGCCTGCCTGCGTCATCTCGATCGCGCCGCCGAACTGGCGCCTCCGGATGCCAAGCCGCTGGTTCAACTGCTTGCCGAGCGTCGGAACGACTTCCGCTGGGGGCAGACCTATGGAGAGGCGGATTTCGGAAAAGAGTTCATCGACGATTACGGCTGGCTGGAAGTGTTCGGCACTCGAGGCCACTTCGCCAATGACGAGGCTGCCGCCGGCTTGCTGATCCTTGGGCCCGATATCGTCTATCCCGACCATCATCACCTTGCCGAGGAAATCTACATTCCGCTGACCGGCGGCACCGAATGGCGCATGGGCGAGAGCGGCTTTTGCGTGCGTACCGCCGGCGAGGTCGTCCACCACGCTTCCAACGTCAATCACGCCATGCGCACCGGCAAAGACCCATTGCTGGCGCTCTACATCTGGCGCGGCGGGCCGCTGGCGCAGAAATCCGAAATCACCGGAACCGTGGCACAGGGCAGGGGCTGATGGCCAAAGCGATCATGCTGCAAGGCACCGGTTCGGATGTCGGCAAGACGGTGCTGGTCGCCGGCCTCTGCCGCGCGGCAAAAAAGCGTGGGTTGAAGGTACGGCCATTCAAGCCGCAGAATATGTCGAACAATGCCGCCGTTGCCGATATCCCCGGCGATAAAGCCGGCGGCGGCGAGATCGGCCGCGCGCAATGGCTGCAGGCGATCGCTTGCGGTGTCGCGCCATCGGTCCACATGAACCCGGTGCTGCTCAAGCCGCAGACCGATGTCGGCGCCCAGGTCATCGTGCAGGGCAAGGTGTTCGGCGAAGCGCGGGCGCACGACTACCAGGCGATGAAGGGCCGACTGATGGACGCCGTGCTGGACTCCTGGGGCAAGGTCGGCGAGGGCGCCGATCTGGTCATCGTCGAGGGCGCCGGCTCGCCGGCCGAGATCAATCTTCGCAGCCGCGACATCGCCAATATGGGCTTTGCCACGCGCGCCGACGTGCCGGTGGTGCTGGTCGGCGACATCGATCGCGGCGGCGTCATCGCTTCGGTTGCCGGTACGCATCTGATCCTGCCGGAAGAGGACCGGCGCATGATCGTCGGCTATCTCATCAACAAGTTCCGCGGCGATGTTTCGCTGTTCGATGACGGCATCAGGTCGATCGAAAAATTCACGGGATGGCGCTGTTTCGGCGTCGTGCCGTGGCTGAAGGCAGCGGCACGCCTGCCTTCGGAGGATTCGGTGGTGCTGGAACGGCTGGCGTCCGGCGAAGCGCGCGCGTTGAAAGTCGCCGTGCCGATGCTTGGCCGCATCGCCAATTTCGACGATCTCGACCCGCTCAAGGCCGAGCCGCAGGTCGAGGTGGTGTTCGTGCCGCCGGGAAGACCGCTGCCTGCCGATGCTGGGCTGGTGGTCATTCCAGGCTCGAAGTCGACGATCGGCGATCTCCTGAAGTTCCGCGAAAACGGCTGGGATCGCGACCTTCTCGCGCACGCCAAGCGCGGCGGCCATGTCGTCGGCATCTGCGGCGGCTTCCAGATGCTCGGCCGTATCGTGCGCGATCCCGACGGCATCGAAGGCAGCGTCACCGAGGCCGAAGGCCTCGGCCTGCTCGACGTCGAAACGGTGATGGAACCAGAGAAGACGGTGCGCAACGTCAGCGCCCGTTCGGTCCTGTTCGACCTGCCGCTCGAGGGCTACGAGATCCATCTCGGCCGCACCACCGGACCGGATACGCTGCGGCCGTCCGCAGTTATCAATGGCATCGATGACGGGGCAGTCTCGGCCGATGGCAAGGTGATCGGCACCTATATGCACGGGCTGTTTGGTGCCGACGACTTTCGTGGAAAATTCCTCGAAAGCCTCGGCATCAAGGGCGGCGGCATCGACTATCGGGCCGAGGTCGAGCGGGCCTTGGACGAGGTCGCAGCCGAGCTGGAGACCCATCTCGACTGCGACGCGATCTTTGCGCTGGCGCGGTAGTTCGCAGCACACCTCAGGTTGACTCAGGCCTTTTCGCCTGCCTTCGGCCAGTAGGTGCCGAACGACCAGACATTGCCTTCCGGGTCGCGGCAGATGAATTCGCGGCTGCCATAGTCGCGGTTCGTCAATTCCTGGATGATCGTGGAGCCGGCCTTCCTGGCCTTCGCATAGGCGGCATCGGCGTCGTCGACGGCGATGTAGATAGACTTGCCGCCGCCTGAGCCGGGTTCGCCGACCATCTTGCCGTAGTCGTCGTCGCGCACCGTGCCGAGCATGATCATCGAGGAGCCGAAGACCAGTTCGGCATGGTGCACGACATCGCCTTCGCCATAACGTGCCTGGACGCTGAAGCCAAAGGCCTCGCATAGCCAGTCGATCATTTTCGCCGCGTCCTTGTAGCGCAAAGCGGGGTAGAGCCGCGGCGCTTCACTGGTGGTGGGCATGGGAGCTCCTTCAGTTGGGTTGGTCGATGCCCCACTCTGGGCGAAGGCCGTTCCAGCGTCTTGAAGAAATGTTACCTAACTGCAAGCGAGGTCGGCGTCTCGCCGGCGAGGTCGCGGAATTCGCGCACCAGATGCGCCTGGTCGGCATAGCCGCAATCGGCGGCGATATCCGCCCAGTCGGCAGTCCGCTGCCTCGACAGGCCGAGCGCCCGGTTGAAGCGAACGATGCGAGACAGCGTCTTGGGGCCGATGCCGATGGCGTCGGAAAAGCCGCTGGCGAGATGCTTGCGGCTCCAACCCAGTCTTTCTGCAATCGATGAAATGCGGGTCCGGCCTCCGGACGTGATGATACGGTCATAGGCCCAGGCGATTTCGAGCGGCGTTTCCGCGGCATTCTCGAGACGGGCGGTGACGAAGGCTTCGGCCATGTCGAAACGTGTCGTCCAGCCCGGCGCGTTGCCGAGCCGTTCACGCAGCGCCATGCCCTGCGCGCCAAGCACGTCGTCGAGAACGACCATGCTGTCCGTGAGTTCGCTCATCGGCAGGTGGAAGAACCGGCGTGCGCCAAGCGGCGTGAAGTTGACCTGGACGCAGCAGGCGCCGCCGAAGGATTCGATCACCACCGGTCCGGCATAGAGACCGGCGGCGAAACTGGCGAAGCGGTCATTGTCGCCGGGCGCCTTGCCGAGGCCGATGGCGAAGGGTTCGGCGAAGCTGATGACCAGCGGTACGGTGAGCGACGCGTATTCGACGTTGCGCATATGGCCGGGCGCCATTTCGCGATAGCCGCAAATGTCTGACACAATGTCCTGAAGTCGAGGATCGGGCAGGCGCCGGCGCATCTCGAACCGCCCGGCGACGGATTGGTCCTGCTCTTGCTGGAGTTGCATCTCGACTGGCATCGGCCATCCTTGCGCCAAGTCAAATCTAGCAGACCCGGGGCCGGAAACAAACGCGCCCGGCTTTTGGCCGGGCGCTCTTCATCCCCACTTCAAGGGAATTGGTCAGGCGCCGCGCATCAAGCAGCCGCCGGCAAGCACGATGAAAGCAATAAGAACAATCCACACCGATGCGAGTGGGATGAATGCAAGAATGCCAAGCGCGGCGAGAACGCCGATGATGGCGATAACAACGGAAATGATAAAAACGATCTGGGTGGGTGCGCTAAGATTCATGTTTGGCTCCTCGCAACATGATTCGAACAGCGGCAGTCTATCAGGCGTATGATCACACACCAATCAGGGCCCGCAGCGGGTTCGCCGGGTCGGCCAGCAGTTTCAGCGCAAGCGCCAGACACACGATCACCAGCAGCGGCTTGATCAGTTTTGCGCCGATGCGCATGGCGAGACTCGCGCCGACGCGGGCGCCGAGGAACTGGGCAATGCCCATCATCAGGCCGATCTTCCAGTAGACGACGCCGAAGGCGGCGAAGACGATGAAGCCGCCGATGTTGGAGGCGAAGTTGAGCAATTTGGTATGCGCTGTCGCCTTGAGCACGCCGTAGCCGGCAAGTGCCACGAAGGCCAGCATGTAGAAGGAGCCGGCGCCTGGTCCAAACAGGCCATCGTAGAAGCCGATGGCGGGCACCAGGGTCAGCCCGAACAGGATTGGCGGCAGGCGCTCGGCGCGGTCGACATCGTTCATATTGGGTTTGAAAGCGAAGTAGAGCGCGATGGCGATCAGCACGATGGGCAGGGTAGCTCGCAGAATGTCACCCGGCACGATCGTTGCCAGCAAGGCGCCGATGGCGCTTCCGACAAGGGCCAAAAGCGCCGATGGCAATTGCCGGCGCAGGTCCACATGACCCTTCGACGCGTAGTGGATGGTCGCCGAGCCCGAGCCGAACATGCCTTGCAATTTGTTGGTGGCGAGCGCCTGAACCGGTGTGAAGCCGGCAAGCAGCAGCGCCGGCACCGTGATCAGCCCGCCGCCGCCGGCGATCGAATCGACAAAGCCCGCGGCAAAGGCGGCGAAGGCGAGCATGGCGACGGTCTGGATGCTAAGGTCGATCATCTGATGTATGGAGGGATCCGGCCAGCTGAGATGTCGGGCGTTCGACCACGACCGCCCTGTTTGCGCAAGACCGATTCCGCGCTACCTCTATGAAGAAGAATCGGAAAGGGAGCATGATGGCGTTCGCATTGCTGGACCAGATACGTCAGATCTTCGACGGCGACCCGGGCGTGCGCAAAGTGGCAGACGATCCGGTTCTGTCGGCGGAACTGTTGATGCTGTTTCGCATGATCCTGGCCGACGGGTCGGTCAGTGAGAGCGAAATGGTTGCCTTCCGGCGCATCTGCAAGGACGCCTTCGGCATTGCCGAAACCAGCATCGACAGCGTCATCGAATATCTCAACGAGTTTGGCTACGAGACCAACGGCTCGCAGGCGATCGCGCTGTTCCGCGATCTCGACATCGAACGACGCAAGCAATTAGCCCAACATATGGCTGACATCGCCAAGGCGGATTCGCAACTGGCCGAGAGCGAGGTGCGGCTGCTGCGCCGCACACTGGACCTGCTCGACATCAGCCCGGTCGATGTGGTGAAGCCGAAGGGCTGAGGCACTGCCTGAACGAGGAGCTCGCCAGGGCGGACGGAGCGTTCAAATGGCCTTTGCCGACAGCTATCTGGGACGTCTGCGGGCGTTGATTGGGAATCGCCTAGTGCTGATGCCGGGCGCGCGCATTGTCATCGAACGCGCCGATGGCCGCATCCTGTTGCAGAAACGGACCGATTTTGGCCTGTGGGGCCTGCCTGGCGGCAATGCCGAGGAAGGCGAGGGCCTGGAAGCGGTGGTGATCCGAGAGGTGCTCGAGGAAACCGGGTTGATCGTCAGTGATGTCGAACCATTCGGGTTCGGCTGCGACCCGCACTATGAAACCTTCCAGTTTCCGAATGGCGACCGCGCCCAGTTTTTCGCGCTGATGTTCTACACGCGCTTCTTTGAAGGCGAGCCGGCGGTCGCCGATGACGAGAGCAGCGCTGTCGGCTGGTTCGCGCCCGACGGCCTGCCCGAGATGCTGCCCAACATGGCGCGCAGCATCGACGCCTACCTCCGATTCAAGGTCACCGGAAAATTCCAGATGATCTGAGAGACTGTTTGGAAATTCTACTCCGGCGGCCATCTGGAGGCGGTTTCTGCGCTTCCGGTGCTCACGGACCCAAATGTCCGCTGCGCTCCGGTTCTTGAAACCACCACCACCTGGCTCGCCAGAGCGAATTTCGAAACAGTCTCGGAGACGCTCTAACCCTGTTCCTGCGTTCGCCGAGCGATCGCCCGGTGCAAATCAGGGGCGGCGGTGACAAGCGCCTTGGCCGCCTCGGACTGCGGGTGATCGAGCACCGCGCTGGTCTTGCCGTGCTCGACGATCTCACCATCATGCATGACCAGCACCTCGTCCGTGATGGCGCGGGCGACGGTCAGGTCGTGGGTGATGAAGAGATAGGCGATGCCGAGCTTCTGGTTGAGTTCGGCGAACAGGTCGAGGATCTGGGCGCGGATCGAGACATCGAGCGCCGAGACCGGCTCGTCGGCGACGACCAGTTTCGGGCGGGTGATGATGGCGCGGGCGATCGATAGGCGCTGACGCTGGCCGCCGGAAAATTCGTGCGGATATTTGTCCATGTCGCTGATGCCGAGCCCGACTTCGTGCAGCGCATGCGCCACCATTTCGCGGCGCTCGGCGCGCGTCGGCTTTGTTTCCAGAACACGCAGTGGCTCGGCGACCAGTTTTTCGACCTTCTGGCGCGGGTCGAAGGATCCGTAGGGATCTTGAAAAACGACCTGCATGTCACGTCGCGCCGGCTTCAGTTCGGCTTCGCTCTTGCCGGTGATGGTCTCGCCACGAAACCGGATCGTGCCGGTGCTCGGCCGGTCCAGCGCCAGGATCATGCGGGCGAGCGTTGACTTACCGCAGCCGGAGCGGCCAACCAGCGCCACCGACTGACCCGACGCCATCGACAAGGACACGTCGTCGACGGCGCGGATATCGGGCGCCCGCCTGAACAGCGAGGTGCGCCGACCGGCATAGTCGCGGGTCACGCCCTCGACCTGGAGCAAAGGTCGGTCCGTCTCGATACCATGCGTCCTGGCGCGCGCCGGCACATGCATCGAGGCCTGTGCCAGTTGGCGCGTGTAGGGGTGAAGCTGTTCGGACAGCGTGCGCGCCGTGTCGCCGGTCTCCATCACCTCGCCACGGCGCAAGATGGTGATGCGGTCCGCCATTTCGGTCACGACGGCAAGATCATGCGAGATCAGGAGCAGGCCCATGCGGCTTTCGGCGACGAGGTCGCGCAAGAGGTCGAGGATCTGTGCCTGCAGCACCACGTCGAGTGCCGTCGTCGGCTCGTCGGCGATCAGGAGCTTCGGCTTCAGCGCACAAGCGATGGCGATGACGACGCGCTGGCGCTGGCCGCCCGACAGTTCGTGCGGGTAGCGCGACATCGGGAATTTCGCTTCGGGCAGGCCGACGCGGTCGAGCATTTTTCGCGCCCGGTTTTCGGCCTCGGCGCGGCTTGCCTTGGTGTGCCAGCGTATGCCTTCGGCAACCTGTTCGCCGATGGTCTTGACCGGGTTGAGCGCGGTCATCGGCTCCTGGAACACCATGCCGATGTCGTCGCCGCGCAGTGCGCACATCTGGTCCTCGGTTGCTGCCAGGATATCGATGCCGTCGAATGTGACGCGCCCGGTGGCGCGGGCGGCATGGGGCAGGAGCTGCATCACCGTCAGTGCGGTCATCGACTTGCCCGAGCCGGATTCGCCGACCAGGCCCATCACTTCGCCGGGCGCGACGGAAAGCTCCATACCCTTGAGGATCGGCGTGTCGCCGATGGTCAGCGACAGGTTTTGGATGTCGAGCAGGCTCATCGCTGCCGCCGCGATTTCGGATCGAGGATGTCGGCAATGCCGTCGCCCAGGAGGTTCAAGCCGAGCACGGTGACGATGATCGCCATGCCGGGAAAGATCGCCATCCATGGCGCCACCACCATGCGGGTCTGCGCGTCGAACAGCATGCGGCCCCAGCTCGGCATTGGCGGCTGGGCGCCCAGGCCCAGATAGGAAAGCCCGGCCTCGGCCAGGATGCCCAGCGCGAACTGGATGGTGCCTTGCACCAAAAGCAGCGTGGCGATGTTGGGCAGCACATGTTCGATTGATATCTGCGTGGTGCTCTTGCCTGCGGCGCGCGCGGCAAGAATGAACTCGCGCGGCCAGATCGCCAGCGCGCCGGCCCGGGCGACACGGGCAAAGACCGGGATGTTGAAGATGCCGATGGCGATGATTGCGTTGAGGGCGCCCGGCCCGAAGATGGCGGTAATCATGATCGCCGACAGCAGTGCCGGGAAGGCGAAGACGAGATCGTTCAGCCGCATCAGCGCCTCGTCGACGAGGCCGCCGCGTGCCGCGGCAAAGGCGCCGAGCGGCACGCCGATCCCCATGCCGATGCCGACCGCGACCAACGCCACGGCAATCGAATTGCGGGCGCCGACCATGACCATCGACAGGATGTCGCGACCGAAATGGTCGGTGCCGAACCAGTGCGCCAGCGAGGGTGCTTGCGTCTTGTCCGAGATTAACAGTTTCGTGACATCGTAGGGCGTCCAGGCATAGGAGACGATGGCCATTGCCAGGATCAGCACAGTGATGACGAAACCGGCAACGAAGGCGGTGTTCCTGAATGCCTTGGCCAGGACGCTACCGAGCGTCTCCTCAGGGATGTCAATGTGCAGCGTCATTGCCGGTTTCTCAGGCGCGGATCGACGACCGCATAGGAAAGGTCGACGAGAAGGTTGACGGCGATGACGGCGGCGACCAGCAGCATGACGACGCTTTCGACGACGATCAGGTCGCGCTGGGTGATTGCCTGGAACACCAGCCGGCCGAGGCCGGGCAGGTAAAAGACATTCTCGATGATGATGGTGCCGGCAAGCAGGAAGGCGAATTGCAGTCCCAGGATGGTCAGCACCGGGATCATGGCGTTGCGCAGCGCGTGCCGCCACAGCACGGCGCGATAGGGCAGGCCCTTGGCGCGGGCGGTGCGGATATAGTCCTCGTTCAGTACCTCGATCAGCGCCGAGCGGGTGACGCGCGCCAGGATCGCGGCT
The DNA here is from genome assembly GCF_040320745.1 of Mesorhizobium sp. M0621. Classification (NCBI taxonomy): domain Bacteria; kingdom Pseudomonadati; phylum Pseudomonadota; class Alphaproteobacteria; order Hyphomicrobiales; family Phyllobacteriaceae; genus Mesorhizobium; species Mesorhizobium sp. M0621. Next base: position 29,549 of record NZ_JAMYQF010000004.1, read on the forward strand.
TGCGGCAAGGCAAGCGCCACCGCCGGCAGCAGCAGCGATTTCAAGGCTGGCCAGATGCCGGCACTCCAGCCGGGAAAGCCGCCGGCAGGCACCAGCCGCAGCCAGACGGCGAAGACATAGATCAGCATCAGCGCGAACCAGAAATTGGGCACGGCGACGCCAAGCTGAGCGGCGCCCATCGACACCGTATCGCCAGCCCGTCCACGCCGGCTGGCGGAAAACAGGCCAACGGGAATCGCGATGATGGTGGAGAGCGCAAGCGCAATCAGCGCCAGCGGCAGCGAGACGGCAAGCCGCTCGCGCACCAGATCTATGACCGGCACCGAATAGGTGTAGGAGCGGCCGAAATCGAGACTGAGCAGGCCGCCGGCCCAGTGCAGGTAGCGCAAGCCAAGTGGTGCGTTGAGGCCCATCTGGTTGCGCAGCAGCTCGACCTGATCGGCACTGGCGTTCATGCCCAGCATCAGCCGCGCCGGATCGCCGGGCAGGATCTCCAGCACGGCGAACACCACCATGGAAGCCAGGACCAGTGTGGCGATGGCGATGGCGAGGCGCTTGAGGAGGTAGGCGGTCATGGAAGGTCGGGGACCGCTGTTTTGCCGGGGGCAGGCAAGAGGTGACGATAGCGTTCTACGGCGCCCCCCTCTGCCCTGCCGGGCATCTCCCCCTCTAGTGGGGAGATTGGCAATTTCAGTGTTGGCGCAGCAAATGCATCGTTGATGATTGGCGAAAGCCGCGACGAGAGCAAAATCTCCCCCCTAGAGGGGGAGATGCCCGGCAGGGCAGAGGGGGGCGCGAAGGAACGCAAGCGTCGCCTTTTGGCCAACAGCCTCACTCGCTCCACTTCACCTTGGTCAAATCATTGGCCTGGATGGGTGCGTTTTCCCACAGGCCTTGCAGCTTGGCGTCCCAGACGCCGACCTTGGGCAGTTCGTAGAGGAAACCGACCACGGCATCGTCAGCCAGGATCTTCTGTGCCTGTCCCAGCAGTTCCTTGCGCTTGGCCTCGTCGGAGGTGACGCCGAGATCGGCGATCACCTTGTCGAAGGCCGGGTTGTCGTAGTTGAAGTAGTAATCCTTGCGCGAATAGATATCGATGTCGTTGGGTTCGGTGTGGGAGACGATGGTCAGGTCGTAGTCCTTCTTGGTGAACACCTGATCCAGCCACTGTGCCCATTCGACAGGGATGATTTCGAGGTCGATGCCGACGTCGCGAAGCTCGGAGGCGATGATCTCGCCGCCGAGCCTGGCATAGGCGGGCGGCGGCAATTTCAGCGTCGCCTTGAAGCCGTTCTCCAGCCCCGCTTCCTTCAGCAATTCCTTTGCCTTGGCGACATCATGCGGATAGCGGCCGGTAAGGTCGACATAGTCCTTGTTGGCGGGCGACATGTGCGAGCCGATCGGCACGCCGAGGCCGGCGGAGGCGCCGTCGATGATCGCCTTGCGGTCGAGTGCATAGGAAATCGCCTGTCTCACCTGCAATTTGTCGAAGGGCGGCTTCTTGTTGTTGATCGACAGGATGGTTTCGCCTTCGGTCGCGCCGATCACCACCTTGAAGCGCGGATCGTCCTTGACCTGCGCGACACTGTCGGCGTCGAAGAACGGGAAAGCCTGGATGTCGCCCGAGAGCAGCGCCGGCACATAGGCCGCGGCATCGGGCACGATGCGGAACTCAGCCTTGTCGAGGGACACCGGTGTGCCCCAGTAATTGTCCGATTTGACCAGCGTGATCGAGGATCCCTTGGCCCAGCTCTGGAATTTGAACGGGCCGGTACCGATCGGCTTCTCCTTGTTGGTGTCGGCCGTCTCAGGCGCCACGATCACCGCGTCGCCCCAGCCCATATTGTAGAGGAAGGAGCCTTGCGGGTTCTTGAGCGTTACCTTGACCGTTGCGGGGTCGACGATTTCGACCGTGTCGATGGCCGCGAACAGGGCCTTTTGCGCATTGACCGAATTGTCGGCGCGGGCGCGGTCGAGCGAGAATTTCACGTCACTGGCATCGAAATCGGTGCCGTCGTGGAATTTCACCCCGGTGTGCAGCTTGAATGTGTAGACCTTGCCGTCATCGGAAATGGTCCAGCTTTCGGCCAGATCCGGCAACACCTCGCCATTCGGCCCGATGCGGGTCAGGCCCTCGAATACGTTGGCGTAGAGAACCTCATCGATTGCCGCCGCAGCACCTGCGGTCGGATCGAGATGTGGGGGTTCGAGCGCGATGCCGATGACCAGGTCGGTTCGCGCGGCAAACGCGGAAGTGCTGGCGGCCAGTGACAGCACTGCGGCGGCCAGGATGGTTTTCCACAATTTCATCGTGCAACTCCCCATGCGTTTCAGACAGGTGCTCAAACCCGGGCGATAGAAGCGTGATTTCGCCGCGGAGTAAATTGCGTTTCGTTCTGCCCGTTGGCATGGCCGGGAATGTTTTTGTCCTGGCGGCCTCATCGGCAGGTCGAAGCTTGTCGCCGTGCGCGCCTTATCCCGTGGCTGTGCCACGCAGCAGCACGTTGAGCCCGATCGCCATCACCTTGGCCGATTCCACCATGTCCGATATGCCGACCCATTCGTCGGGCCGGTGGGCGAGGTCGAGAATGCCCGGGCCATAGGCGATGCAATCATAGATATGGCCGATGCGGGCAATGTGTTTCTGGTCGTAGGTGCCCGGCGAAATCACGTAGTCGGGTTCCCGGTCGAAGATCGCCATGATGCCTTGCGCCACCGCCTTGACTACCGGCGCGTCGCGCTCGGTCATCAACGGCAGCACTTCCATCAGGTCGCGGATTTCATAGTCGAATTTGTTCCGCTCGCGCTTTAGGCGGTCGAGAATGCCGGTTACTTCACCTTTGACGGTATCGAGATCTTCCTCGAGCAGGAAACGACGATCGATGGTCAGCCGGCAGGAATCGGGCACGTTGGGCGAGGGCAGGCCTGGCCGGAAATCCTCGGTCTGGCCGCCATGGATCGAATTGATGTTCATGGTCGAGCGTTTTGCGCCTTCGGGCACGACCGGCATGCGCGTCATCTTGCGGTCGAGTGCGGGGAACAATTCGTCCTCGAATGCCTTTAGCACGGCGCCCATGTGGCGCACCGCATTGTCGCCGAGGAACGGCATCGAGCCGTGCGCGATCTCGCCCTTGGTCTCGATCTCCGCCCACCAGACGCCACGATGACCCAGACAAATGCGGTCCTTGTTCAGCGGCTCGGGAATGATGACGTGGTCGACCCTGGGTTTTGAGAAATAGCCGAGGCTGGCCAGATGGGCGACGCCGCCGAAGCCGCCGGACTCCTCGTCGACGGTGCCGGATATTTCGATGGCGCCGGGAAAGTCGGGGAAGACTTCCAGGAAGGCTTCGGCGGCGATGATCGAAGCGGCCAGGCCGCCCTTCATGTCGCAGGCGCCGCGACCATAGACCTTGCCGTCCTTGACGATGCCGGCAAAGGGATCGACGGTCCAGCCGTCGCCGGCTTCGACCACGTCGATATGCGAGTTGAAGTGGACGCAGGCACCGGGCGACCTGCCGTCGAAACGGGCAACGACATTGACGCGCGGGTAGCGGTCGGTGTCACCCGGCGTGCCTTCGGCGCGGATGAATTCTGTCTCGAAACCGCTCTTCTTCAGCCGCGCGCCGAGATATTCGGCGCATGGCCGGTAGGCCTCGCCGGGCGGGTTGATGGTCGGAAAACGGATCAGCTCGGCGGTCAGCGCGACGACATCGTCGCGCCTGATATCGATTGCCTGGAGGAGTCGCTCGTTCATGCGCAGAGTTGAGCAGCGATCGTCTTGGTTTTGCAAGCCCGCTGGTGATCAAGCCCCTGCGGCGTGTCGTTGCGGCAACTATTGCGGGAAATCGTTCAAATTCGCTGCTTTGGATTGGCGAATTGGTCAAGGAGTGTGTGCTACCCCGTTCACCTGCCATTAAAAAGATGAAAAACAACGTGATGGCAGGCGAGTAAGTAAGGGGCAATCAAAGGGGTTTGATCGCATGAAAAAGACAGTTCTCATGGCAGCCGTGTTTGTCGCGATGCTGTTCGGTGCTTCGGGGCAGAGCTGGGCAGCCAGCCTCGTTGCAAACATAGACGTGTCGTCGCAGACGATGACCGTCAGATATGGCCTGTCGGTTTACCGGTGGAGTGTTTCCACCGCGCGTTCCGGTTATTTCACGCCGCGTGGCACCTATCGGCCGCAGCGCACGGCGCGGATGTGGTATTCGCGCAAATATCATATGTCGCCGATGCCCTATTCCGTGTTCTTCCATGGCGGCTACGCCATCCATGGAACCGGCGCCGTCAGGCAACTCGGCCGCCCGGCGTCACATGGTTGCGTGCGGCTGCACACGGCCAATGCCGCAACCTTCTATTCGATGGTGCGGGAAGTGGGTTTCGGCAACACGCGAATTGTCGTCACCAACTGAAGCGATTCAGGTTCGCTGACGTGGGCATAATCTGCTGGTGTAGGACAAACCTCCTCGCCAGTGGCTCGGCTTATGCGTTCGCGGCCGGAGCGGGCTTCGGGCGACTCTTTCGCCGTCCGCTGCCGATCTCCCACCTTTTGTGGAACCACATCCACTGGCCGGGATCTTCGCGTACCCAGCGTTCGACCACGTCGTTGAGACGCTGGGTGGTGGCGTGGACATCGACGCTGCCGTCAGTGGTGCGCGGCAATGTCAACTTGTCCTCGATCTCGAGCCGGAAGCGATTGCCTGGCAGCCTGACGCAGCGCGCCGGATAGACGTCGCAGTCGTAGTGACGGGCAAGGGTGGCCAGCACCCGATTGCTCTGGCAGGGGCGGCCGAAAAACGTCGTATCCAGGCCGTTGGAGAATTTCTGGTCGACAAGGATGCCGATGTTGCCACCATTCTCCAGGACCCCCGCCAGCGCGAATGAGGCGCCCGCCATCGACGGCAGCAATGAGCCCATGGTCGAGCGGCGTGTCGACAGGATGTAGTCGGCGAGATAGGGGTTGTTGGGCGGGCGAAACAGCGCCGTGATGTTCATGCCGAAGGTCGCCGCCGCCACCGGCAGCAGCTCGAAGTTGCCGAGATGGCCGGTGAAGACGATATGCGGCTTCTGTTCGCCCGCGATCTCGACGAAATGTTCTATTCCCTTAACCTCGACGCGGCCGGGCTTGCTGGCCGCGGGGTCGTAGTCGAATAGGGCGTCGAGAAAGATGTATTCGGCGGCAAGGCGGGCCATGTTGCCCCACATGTCGGAGGCGATCGCCTGGATTTCGGCCTCGCCCTTTTCCGGATAGGCCTTGCGCAGATTGTCGACGGCGACCTGATGGCGTCCCACCCAGGGGCCGACTCGGCGTGCGACGCGGTCGGCGAAATTCAGCGCACTGTCGGGCGGCAGGAGACGCAGGACCGAGATGATCATCATCGCCGCGCGCGCAACCAGCCAGTAGTTCAATTGGCGCAGCTGCCTGCCGTAGCGAAATTTGAGATCCCGGCGAAACTTCTTGAACACAGAGGTCAAGGCTCTAGCCGACGCGCAGGATGATCTTGCCGAACACGTCGCGGCCTTCCATGCGCTTCAGCGCTGCATCGATACCACCGAAGTCGACTTCGGTGTCGATGACGGGTGCGACCTGTCCTGCCGCCATCTTCTGCATGGCGTTGGCCATGTTCTCCATGCGACAGCCGAAGGAGCCGAGCAGTTTCAGTTGCTGCTGGAACAGCTGCATCAGGTTGATCTGCGTCGACACGCCGGAAGTCGAACCGCAGGTCACCAGGCGGCCGCCACGCTTCAGGCACAGCATCGAGGCGGCAAAAGTGTCGGCGCCGACATGTTCGAAGACGACATCGACGCCCTTCTTCTTTGTCAGCTTGCGCACGACGCCCTCGAAACGGTCGTCACGGTAGTTGATGACATGGTCTGCGCCGAGCGCCTTGGCCTTGTCGATCTTGTCGTTTGAGCCGACCGTGGTGATGATCGTGCAGCCCATCCGCTTGGCCAGTTGGATGGCCGCCGAGCCGATGCCGGATCCGCCAGCATGGATGAGGATGGTCTCGCCGGGCTGCAACCTGGCATTGTCGAACAGCATGTGCTCGACGGTGCCGAAAGTGACGGGCGCCACCGCTGCACCAATGTCGGTCACGCCGGGCGGGGCAGGAACCAGCAGGCGAGCCGGCAGGTTGATCTTTTCCTGCGCGAAGCCGTCGAGATGGAAACCGTGAACGCCCGAAACATGCTCGCAGAGATTGTCTCGGCCTTCGCGGCAGGCTCGGCAAAGGCCGCAGGTGCGGGCGCCGTAGATCGACACCAATTGTCCCGGCAGCAGGCTGGAAACGCCGGGGCCGACCGCCTCGACCTCGCCGGAAGCTTCGGCACCAACGACCAGCGGCAGCTTGCGTTTGGCGAAGGCCATGCCGCGCCAACCCCAGACGTCGATGTGGTTCAGCGCCACCGCCTTGATGCGCAGCGTGACTTCGCCGAGTGCTGGCGGTGGGGGGGGCGGCAGGTCCACCGTTTCAAGACGGCGGTCCTCGATAAGTTGCAATGCGCGCATGGGGCCTGTCGGTCAGTCTGGCTGAAAAAGGTCGCTTAGACCGGTTCCCGCGCCATGACAAGGCAAGTGTTCTGGCCGCCGAAGCCGAAGGAGTTCGACAGAACGATGCGAACCTCGGCATTGCGCTTCTTGTTCGGCACCACGTCGAGCACGATCGCGGGGTCGGGATTGTCGTAGTTGATGGTCGGCGGAATGACGCTTTCGCGCATCGTCATCAGCGAGAACGCCGCCTCGACGGCGCCGGCCGCCGACAGCGTATGGCCGATCATCGACTTGTTCGACGAGACCGGCATCGAGCCGATCCGCTCGCCGAACACCGTCGACAGCGCTAGGTGTTCCATCTTGTCGTTCTCCGGTGTCGACGTGCCATGGGCATTGACGTAGTCGATCTCGTCTTCACTCAAGCCGGCATCGGCGAGGGCAGCGCGAACCGCGGCGATGGCCGGCGAAGCGTCCGGCTTCGAACGGGTGCGATGGAAGTCGTCCGCCTTCTCGCCGCAACCGCCCAGGATGCCGAGGATAGTGGCACCACGAGTCAGTGCCGCCTCAAGCGATTCCAACACCAGCGCCCCGGATCCCTCGGCCAGCACGAAGCCGTCGCGATCCTTGGAGAAAGGCTTCGATGCCTTTTCGGGAATGTCGTTGTGGGTGGAGAGCGCCGACAGCAATGAGAAACGGATCAGTGCCTCGGCGGTGGCCGAGCCGTCGGCGCCGATCGACAGCGCGCGGTCGCATTCGCCGCGTCTAATCGCCTCGACACCGAGCTGGATCGCGGTGGCACCGGAAGCGCAAGCCGTCGACAGTGTGATCGGCAGGCCGCGTGTGCCAAGGCGGTCGGCAAGGCGGTCGGCGATCGAACCAAACTGGGTGGTCTCGAAAATATCCAGCTCTTTCAAGCTCCGTGCCACCCGAAGCAGTCTTTCGGCGGCGGTGTCATCCTTGTTCTTGTCGGAATTGTAAAGCGAGAAGCGCTCGGCCCAGTCGAGTTCGACCGGCGGCGAGGCGAGGAAGAGCGGTCCGCCGAAATCGCTGGAATCAAGACCGGCTTCGGCCACCGCTTCAAGGCCCGTAAGCTCGGCCAACTCGTAGGTGAGGGGGCTGGCGCCCTTCGAACTTGACGGCAGGAAATCGACCATGCCGGAGATGCGGGTGTTCAGTTGATCGATGGGAAAGCGGGTGATCGGGTGGATGCCTGATTTTCCCGAGGTCAGCGCCGCCCAATTGTCCGTCTTGCCGACGCCAAGCGAGGTCACCACGCCGATGCCGGTGACGGCGACAATTGGCCTGCCCATATGATCGTTCAGATTGGCCATCCGGGAGCCCTCGACCTTTTATCGTTACAGCATGGATCTCGGAGCGCCGCCTCAGGCGGCGTTGACCAGCGCCATGCCCTCGAATTGGTGATAGCCGATCGCCGTTGCAAGGACGTTTGCGGGGACGCCTTCGAACGGCGTCTCGGCTGCGGCATCGAAAACAGGGTAGGCCGCCTTGCGGTCGACAGCGAGAGCCGCCAACGCCACGGCGAAGGGAAACTGCGCTTCTTTCATGTGCCCGGTCAGCGTCGAGAAGCCACGCGCTGATATCGCCGGATTGGCATCGAGCGCTGCTTTCTCGGCTGATGTCGCGGCATGGGCGCCCGATGCGCCCGACAGGGTCAGCAATTTGCCGTTCGGCAATGCAGCCTGCTTGAGCAGCGCGGCGATCTCGGCGTCGAGTTCTCCCCGCGGCCGCCTGGCGCGGCCGGAGACGACCGGCCCAAGCTCGGCATAGATCTTCCGGCCCCGGCTTGTTGCATGCTCGCGTTGTTCCAGCACCAGGAAGGCACCGCCGGAACCGGTCACGACGCCGCCGCCCTCAGCACCTTGTCTTTGCCAGACCGGCTTCCAGGGGCCGCGATGCAAATAGCCGGCGAGTTCATAGCCGAGCAGCATGTCGGAATGTTCGGTTTGGAAGGCGCCGCCGACCAGGATGTGAGTCGACTGGCCCGAGCGGATGCGCGCGGCGGCGGTCTCGACGGCGGCGACGCCGGCACCTTCCTCGCCCATGAAGGTTCTGGACGATCCCGTCACCTTGTGGACGATGGAGATGTTGCCAGCGAGGAGGTTGGAAAGCTGGGCCAGGAACAAAGTCGGCCGCAATTCGGTGGTCAGCTTCTCGTTGAGCAGCACGTCGCGGTCGTTGCGGCTTTCCGAAGCGGCGAGAATGGCGGCATCGACCGCCTCGTCGCGCTCACCACCGCCGGCGGCCACGACCATGTCCATGGTCGTGCAGAGTTCGTCATTGCCCTTGATGCCGGCGTCGTCCAGCGCAAGCCCCGCGGCATAGGTGCCGAGCCTCTGCCAGGTCTCCATCTGGCGCTGATCGCCGCGTTTGGCGATCTGCAGGTTCCAATCGATCTCCGGCAAGGGATGAACGGTATAGGGCGCGAAGCGCGCCGCTGCGAGCACCGGCTGCAGGCCCGGCTGCGTGAGCTTCTGCCAATGGGCGTCCGGACCTTCCCCCAGCGAGGAGACAAGGCCGATACCTGTGATGACGACGTCGCGGGGGCTGCTCATGGGCGGCTTTGTGGGTCAGGCGGCAGAGCGCGTCAAGATCGCGCGCTCAACCGACGTCAGGCGGTCTTGGCTGCGACCAGCGCGTCGATCTTGGCGCACAGGTTCTTCATGACGAAGTAATCGTCGGTCGAAGCCTTGCCGTCATTAACCTCCTGGGTCCACTTTTCCAGCGGCACCTTAATGCCGAATTCCTTGTCGATGGCGAAGACGATATCGAGGAAATCGAGGCTATCTATGCCGAGATCGTCGATCGTGTGGCTCTCGGGGGTGATAGTGTCGATATCGATTTCGCTGGTGTCGGCAATGATCTTGGCGACTTTGTCGAACGTGGTGGACAAGGGCTTTTCCTTTGGTTGCGGGCGGAATCTGTCCGCATCTTGTTTGGGCGCTGTCTAATCGGTTTTTTCCGGCAGGAAAAGGCCTGATACGCCGGGCGCAGATGGGTAGGGTGCCTAGGAAACGCAAGAAGGGCCGCCGGTCGACCCGGCGGCTCTTCCGTTGACGTTACGTCAGCCTTTGTTTCGATGCATGTCGTTTTCCCAAACCGGAACCACTTTTGGGCAACATGCATCAGCTTTCGCGGAGCTTGACCAGGTCGTTCAGCAGCCCGCCCGTTCCGTTGTGGACGGTCAGCCGCTCGACCTTGCCGGCGATGGTTTCCAGAGCCTCGAGCTCCTTCAGCCGCAGCATCACCGGGTTTTCCGCCATCACCCTGGCCGTGTTGAGCAGCGAACGCGTCGCGTTCGTCTCCTCGCGGCGACGGATGATGTTGGCCTCGGCCTGCTTTTCGGCCGACACCACCTGGTTGAGGATCTCGCGCATCTCGCCCGGCAGGATGACATCCTTGAGGGCGATATCGCTGACCTCCACTCCGATCTCGGCCATATCGGCGCGAACCTTGGCCGCCGCCTCCTCGTCGATCGTCACCTTCTTTTCAAGGATCTGGTCGAGCGTGAGCGCGCCAAGCGTCTTGCGGAAGGCATACTGCAGGGCGCGGTAGAGGGCTTCGGAGAAGTCCTTCACCATGCTTACCGCCTTGACCGGATCAACAACCCGGTACTCGGCTGATATGTTGACGCGGATCGTGACACGATCCTTGGTCAGCACTTCCTGCCCGGCAACATCGAGCGACTGGCGCTTGAGGTCGACGACCTTGATCTGCACCATGCGTCCGACGTTCCAGAAGCCATGCACGCCCGCCGCCAGCGTCCTGACCAGGACACCGTCGATGAACAGCAGTCCGGCCTGACCGTCGACGACCGGATGGACGGACATCAATTCCGTCTTCCGGGCCTGGCCGAGCCGGCGCATGACCGCCGCATCGATCGCGAGATCGACCGATGTGTCGATCAGCGTCATCTTCCACGGACCGGCATCAGTCCACAGCACCAGCTTGCGATCCGGCGCCAGAACGGCGTGCAAATTGCCGTCACGCTCGATGACGGCGACATCCGTGCGCCCGGTACGAACGACGGTGAAATGACGCGCGGCCACATCCGGGAGCTTGTCGAACAACGCCTTCTCGTACGCCGAAACGAATTCCGGGTTCTTCAGATCGTGCCGGGACACTTCGAGGCTGCCGCGCCGGTTGGCGAGCCAATGTTCGCCCGGCATCAGGACAGCCTTGATCTCACCCTTGTGCAGGGTGAGGGCACGTTCGTTTTCCCTTACGAGGACGCGCTCGCGTCCAAGAACCTTGTCGAGAACAGTCATTGTCTTACTCCTGTCGGGCATGGCCCCATGCGAGGCGTCAAGTCATGCGTCGATCTTCCCTTCGTTTCTCGTTTCACATCGTCTTGCGTCATCGTCCGGGCACGAATGATCCGGGGACTGGTGGCATCAATCCGCGGCGGGCCTTCGGGAGCGGATCGCGGGGCAGCGAAGCGGGCGCCGGAAGCCTTGGCCTCCCTTGCCGGCGACACAGCGCCTTGATCGTCACCGCGGGCCTGGCCGCGAGCCGATGGCGAAGACTCTCGGGATGATCCGTGCCCGAGGGCCTGGGCCATCCGTCCAGTCTTTCGCGTTCCAGTCCCCGGACCGTTTTCAGATAACACCTGGTAGGGTGCTGGCTTATCAGGCCAATGGAGAAGGAATCGAACCTTCGACAGTCAGATTCTCGATCTGATGCTCTACCCAACTGAGCTATCCGTGGTGCAGATGAAGGGAATTGAACCCCCGACCTCCGGATCCAAATCCGGCGCTCTCCCGCTGAGCTACATCCGCGATCCCAATCCCCAAAGCGGCGCCGTATACAGGGCGGCAAAGCCGCCTGCACGGGCGGAGACGAAAGCTCCAACCGTTGTGCTCGCTTCGGTTCTCGTGACCGGGAGCGCGCCTATAGCCCCTGCGACGGGTTGTCGCAAGCGGCATTGTCGCGGCCAGTTTGCGGCTTCTTTCAATGGTGGCATTTCGGCAACACCGATCCAGTGCTGAAGGAAGCGTCGGAACTTCAGAAAGTGACGCGGCCGAGCACGCGCAGGCCATCGCCTTGCGGCTCGACGACTACCGCTTCGCCTTCGCGGGGCGAAACGCCGGTCAGCGCCACGATGTCTTCCAGATGGGTGACCATGACCAGATTGTCGGAGCCGGAATAGGCACGGATTTCCTTGATGATGGCCGCGATCTGCGCCGCCTTCTGGGTCTCATCTCCTTTCAGGAGATCAAGCGGTGCGAAGAGCTCCGGCTCGGCCTCGAAAGCGGTGCGCGCGGTGTCCAGACAACGGCAGTAGCGGCTCGACAGCACGCGCTCGATGGGTGCCGCGCGTGCCGCAAACAAGGCGCCGATCTTGCTCGCCTGCTGCTTGCCGCGCGCCGACAGGTTCATCTGGGTGGCGCAGTTGTCGATGTCGAAGTTGGCCGGATCGGTGGTGCCGGTGACCATGGCATGGCGAAGCAGCACGACATGGCCGCCATCGCGCAGCAGCGCCCAGCCTGCATCGGTAGCGTGAGCCGCGCGGGGAACAACCAGCAGGAATAACGCCAAGGCAAATCGAATCATCCGCTATCCTTCTCCGGTTCCCGGCAAAGGGTTCCGGTGACAGGACATATAGGGACGGCAAAGCCAGCCGAAAGACAAGGCTCGGCCGGCGGGAAGCGTGCCTCTACTTCTTCGCCAGCTGCTTCTTCACCAGATCGATCTTCTGGTCGGTCAACGGGATGGGAAGCGTGTAGCCGGCTTCGGTAAAACCTTGCTTGGCGTTTTCGAAAAATTCGATGGCTTTCAGATATTCCGGCTTACCAGCGCCATAGCTGGCGCGGTTCCAGTGGATGTCGCCGAGATTGTTCTGTTCGAAGGCCCATTGCATGGGCAGGCTTTCCCTAGTGAACACCCTCAGCGCCGCCGTGAAGGCAGCCTCGGCATCAGCGAGATATTTGTCGGTTCGTTCGAGATTGCCGAGGTTGAGCAGGCTCATGCCGATGCCGTTCTGCGCGTTGGCCCAGTCGACCGGTGCGGCATCGATGGTCAGCACTTCAAGTGCCGCCCTGCGGGCCGCGATCGACTCAAGCAAGGTCTTGGGGTCGGCATTGTTCATGCTCAACCAATGCAGCGTCGAGCCGAGGCCGGCCTGGGTCAACGCCCATTGCCGCGGGTTCGTCTCGCGCCTGTATTCGCGCAACGCATCGCGGTAAGCGTCGACCGCGTCGCTGTAATGCTCGGGCTTGTCGGTGACGCCGCCCAGAAGCTGCAGTGTGTTGCCGAGATTGTAGTGGCTCATTGCCCAGTCGAGAGGGAATTTCCGTCTGACATAGACCTGCCGGGCGGCCTGGAACGCCGCAGCTGACTGCTCCAGCTTGGCCGCGTCGCGGGTGCGCTGGCCAAGCGTCTGATAGATCGAACCGAGATTGTTCTGCGCCGACGCCCAGTCCATCGGGAAACGCTGCCGGGTAAACACCGTCAGCGCATCGTCATAGGCAGCCGCGGCCTCCTCGAGCGCGCCCGTGCCCATATCGAAGCGGGCGACACCGCTCAGCGCGTTGCCGAGGTTGAGCCGGCTGGTTGCCCAGGAGACCGGGAAGGTTTCACGGGTTCGGACCTCGAGCGCGGCACGGAACGCGTCGGCCGCCTCGTTGATCCTGGCCTTGTCGTTAAGCTGGATGCCGAGCGACACCAGCGTGTTGCCGAGATTGTTCTCGACCATAGCCCATTCCACCGGCGCTTTTTCGCGCGTGTATTCCTCAAGCGCCAGCCGGTAGGCGGCTTCGGCTTGCGTCAGATGCTCGCTGGCGGGTTCGCGTTCGGAAAGCGCATAGAGGGCCAGGCCGAGGTTGTTCTGCGAAGCGGCCCAGTCGAGCGGCACCTTGTCGCGCGGGCGCTTCTCGAGTGTGGCGCGCATCGCCACCACCGCTTCATTCAGGCGCTTCGGGTCGCTCTCGCGTTCGCCGATCTTCAACAGCACATTGGCCAGATTGTTTTGAGCGGCGGCCCAGTTGAGATCGTCCTTCTCGCGCTCGAACACGACAAGGGAATCACGGAATATCCGGGCCGCTTCTTCGAGGTGAGCCGTTTCCGTCTCGCGCTCGCCGATGGTCTGCAGAACCACGGCCATGTTGTTGCGGGTGATCGCCCAGTCGCGGTTTTGTTCGCCATTGGGGATGAAGTTCAGGATGGTGCGATAGGCCTCGATGGAGTGTTGCAGCGCATCTAGGTCACCAGTGGCGTAGCCGAAGGCATTCAGCGCCTCGGCTTCCTGGTTCTTGTAATTCCAGCGCAGCTTGTCGTCCCATTTTTCGGCCAGCGAAAATGCCTTGGCGTAGTCGCCGGCGGCGGATCTGTAGTCGAAGACCAGCGCCGAGGCATCGGCGCGTCTGGCATAGATCGCGGCATCGGCAATGCGCTTCTGCTTGACGAGATCCTCGGCTTCATCGACCGCATCGTTGGTCTGTTCGACCCGGCCGACCGCGTCGTCGAGGAATTTGCGCGCCGTCACGATGGCGCCCTGGCCGATCGCCTTGTCGGCGGAGACGACCAGGCGTTTGATCTCCGGATCGTCGGTGCGCAGCGCGGCACGTTCGGACATCATCTTCTTCAGGCGCTCGGCCTGGGCATCGAGCACCTTTTGCAGGTCGCCCGGATCTTCGGGGATATTTTCCGTGCCGAGCGCCTTCAGCACGCCATAGAGCGCATCGAGCGGCACGCCTTCCTGCAGCGAGGCCAGTTCCACCTGCGCCCGTTTCGGGTCGGGCAGGTCCGAAATCGTCAGCAGCAGCTGGCGCCGCTCGCCGGTGATCAGCCCGTCGTCGCCGGTCGGCTCCGCTGGCGCAACGCCGAAATAGAGCAGCCGGCGCAGGCTTTCATTGACCCAGGGGCGCTGCTTTGCCTTGGTGTCGAGATAGACTTCTTCGGTCACCATGCGCATGACCGAGCCGAACTCGGTGCCCTTCATCGCCGCGAGGTGGCGCAGCAGGGCGGACGCGTAAGGGCTGTTTTCGCCAGCGGCGCCATCGAGCGCCGGACGACCCGGTTCGGCGGCAAAGCCGACCACCGTACCCAGGTTCGCGTCGGCCGCCGGCGCATTGCCGAGCGCCTTGGCGCCGCGCACCGGCTCCAGACCACCGGCACCGATCGGCGAGGCGGAGGCGGTCGGCGCGCGCCGCACCGCGGCATCCGCGGGGAACGGATTGGTGCGGCAGGCGTCGAGCAGCACGATCGTCACCGGCACGGTCGCTTTCAACGCATCCATAACTGCGGATATCGGCACCAGCGCTTGGTCGGCATCTTTCAATGACGACACGTCGGCATCGAGCGGAACCAGATAGTTCTCGCCGCCGGCCTCGATGCCGTGACCGGAATAATAGATGAAGGCGACGTCGGCGCCTTCTGCATCCTCCGTAAAGCGCTCTAGGTCGCGCTTCAGCTTCGCGGCGTCGCGATCGGTGACGCTGCGGGCGTCGAAGCCGAGATCGGTCAGCATCTTGGCCATGTCGCGGGCGTCGTTAGCCGGGTTGGGGAGGGCGGCGATGTGCAGGTAATTCGACTGGCCGATGATCAGCGCCACGCCCTTGAGGCTTTTCGTCTCGGCAACTGCAAGCGTCGTCGCGGCAAGGCAAAGCAATGCGGCGACGAAAGCCTTCAGCCACGCCTGCTGCAAAAGATTACGCTTTGAGGTTTCGACAAAGGTCATTTGTCGTTCGTATCCGCCCTGATGATCCAAGCCCTCTATAGTGCTACCAGTCTACCATGATCAAATTCGGGCATGATCAAATTCGGGCATGAAATTCGGGCATGAAATTCGGGCGCGATTGCACCGTGGCCGTGGCTCGCCTATCACGGGAAACTCGCCTGTCACGGTAAAAATGTCTCCGCTCACCGAAACCGTTCTTTTCGTCTTCAGCCTTGTGGCGCTCGGCTACCTCGCCGGGTTGACCGGCTATTTGAAACCGGCGAGCGGCGAGGGGATAGCCGATTTCGCAGTCAGTGTGGCGATGCCGCTGCTTCTGTTCCAGACGATGGTGAACTCCGACTTCCACGGCGTGGCACCTTGGTCGCTGTGGGGCGCCTATTTCGCGGCTGTGGCAATCACCTGGGCCGCCGGCCATCTGGTCACGACCCGGATCTTCGGCCGGGATGCCCGCGCCGGCGTCGTCGGCGGAGTTTCATCGGCCTTTTCCAATATCGTGCTGCTCGGTGCTCCCTTTATCCTCGGCATATTCGGAGCGGACGGTTTCGAGGTGCTGTCCTTGCTGGTGTCGGTGCATCTGCCGATCATGCTGATGGCCTCGATCGTTTTGTTCGAAGTCTTCGGTCGTGGCAGCGGCGAACCCGTGCATCCCTTGCGTGTTATCCGTAGCTTCCTCAGGCGGCTTTTCATGAATCCGTTGATCATCGGCATTCTGGCAGGGCTTGCATGGCGCATCACCGGCGCACCGCTGCCTGATGTCGCCATGCGCCTAGTCGATGCGCTGGCCGGTACGGCGGGGCCGGTGGCGTTGTTCGCCATGGGGCTGAGCCTGCGTCGCTTCGGCATTTCGGGCAATGTCAGGCCGGCGCTGGTGCTTTCGGCGTTGAAGCTGTTCCTGATGCCGGCGCTGATCCTGATCTTCGTCTGGCTGCTCGGCCTGCCGCCCTTGACGGCCAAGGTGGCGGTGATGGTGGCCGCGATGCCATCCGGCGTCAATTCCTATCTGATCGCGGTGCAGTTCAACACCGGCCAGGCGTTGGCGTCGAACCAGATGACCATTGCCACCGCCTGCGCCGCTGTCACCACCGCTTTCTGGCTGACGGTGGTCGTGCATGTCTTCGGGTAGAACTGGACTCCCCACAGGAATTTGCGTGGGTGGGACTCTCGCCTCGGGCTGGTCCAACCCCTATATGCCATCTTGCGATTGCTTGCGGACCTTGCCCTAGGTAAAGAGCAGTGGCTCCGGCGTGCCGGCCGCAGTCCAATGGCCCACGCTCACCGAAGACTTCACAGACCGGCCCGTCAGAGCGCCGAAACGGAGGATAGACCATGCTTCAGAAAACCAGCCATTTCATGCGGCAGGCCAATCTCATCAATGGCGAGTGGGTGCAGGCCGACAGCGGCCAGACGGTCGACGTCAACAACCCGGCCACCGGCCTCAAGATCGGCACCGTGCCGAAGTCCGGCAAGGCCGAGACCCGCCGCGCCATCGAAGCCGCCGCCGCCGCCTTCAAATCGTGGCGCAAGACGACCGCGCTCGAGCGCTCGAAGCTGCTGCGCAAACTGCACGACGCGATGATGGACAATCAGGACGTGCTGGCCGAATTGCTGACCATCGAGCAGGGCAAGTCGCTGTTCGAATCGAAAGGCGAGATCGGCTCGGCGGCGTCCTATATCCTATGGTTCGCCGAGGAGGGCCGCCGCACCTACGGCGACGTCGTGCCTTCGCCATGGGCGGACCGCCGCATCCTGGTGACCAAGGAGCCGGTCGGCGTCATCGCCGCCATCACGCCGTGGAATTTCCCGTCCTCGATGCTGGCCCGCAAGCTTGGCCCGGCGCTCGCCGCCGGCTGCACCGCGGTCGTGAAGCCTGCCTCGCAGACGCCTTATTCAGGTCTCGCCTGGGGAGCGCTCGCCGAGGAAGTTGGTTTCCCCAAGGGTGTCATCAACATCCTGACCGGTTCGGCCAGCGAGATCGGCGACGAGATCTGCGCAAATCCGCTGGTGTCGAAGATCACCTTCACCGGCTCGACGGAGGTCGGCAAGCTTCTCATTCAGAAGTCGTCCGTCACCGTCAAGAAGGTGTCGATGGAGCTCGGCGGCAACGCGCCGTTCATCGTCTTCGACGACGCCGATCTCGAACGCGCCGTCGCCGGTGCGATCACCGCCAAATATCGCAATTCCGGCCAGACTTGCGTTTGCACCAACCGCTTCCTGGTTCAGGCCGGTGTCTATGACAAGTTCGTCGAGAAGCTCGCCGCCGCCAGCAACGGGCTGAAGGTTGGTTCCGGCCTCGAGGACGGCGTGCAGCAGGGACCGCTGATCGACGAGAAGGCGGTCGAGAAGGTCGAGGAGCTGATCGCCGACGCGACTTCCAAGGGCGGCAAGATCGTTGCCGGCGGCAAGCGCCATGCGCTCGGCGGTTCGTTCTTCCAGCCGACTGTCATCGCCAACGCCACACCCAAGATGCGCTTCATGAAGGAAGAGATCTTTGGGCCGGTAGCACCCGTGTTCAAGTTCGAGACCGAACAGGAAGCCATCGCGCTTGCCAACGACACCGAATTCGGCCTCGCCTGCTATTTCTATACCGGCGATCTCGGCCGCGCCTTCCGGGTCATGGAAGGGTTGAAATACGGCATGGTCGGCGTCAATGAAGGCCTCATCACCACGCCGGAGGCACCGTTCGGCGGCGTCAAGGAATCGGGCCTCGGCAAGGAAGGCGGACATCAGGGCATCGAGGATTACCTCGACACCAAATATGTCTGCATCGGCGGCCTCGGTCTCTGATAGGCTACCTCTGAGATGGGGGGCCGATGGCCTGCCCATCTCTCATGGGAAAACCAGCCGAAATCCTCTGGATCAACTGACATTTACGGGCATGGCGATGAAGGACGGCGAGGTTTTCGGTACGACGCAGGCAGGCGAGGCGGTGCGTCGCTTCACGATCAGGGGCGGCGGTATCACCGCCAACATCATCGGTCTAGGCGCTATCATCCAGGATCTGCGCCTGACCGGGCACGATGCACCGCTGGTGCTCGGCTATGACAATCTGGGATCCTATGAGACCGACACGGCTTTCTTTGGCGCGGTCGTCGGCCGCTATGCCAACCGCATCCGCGACGGCCGTTTCACCATTGGCGGCAGCCGCTACCAGACCGAGCAAAATTTCCTCAACAAGCATACGCTGCATGGCGGCTCGCAAGGTTATTCCCATCGGCCGTGGACGGTTTCCTTGCATGGCAGGGATTTCGTCACGCTGACCCTGCACGATCCCGACGGCACGATGGGTTTTCCCGGCGCGCTTGATGTCACTTGTACCTACCGGCTGAAGATCCCCGGCACGCTCAGCGTCGAACTGTCCGCCACCTGCGAGGAGCCGACGCTGTGCAATCTCACCCAGCATTCCTATTTCAACCTGGATGATGGCGGCGCCGGCGACATTCTCGACCACAGGATGATGCTGAATGCCGGCGCCTATCTGCCGGTCGATGGCGACATGATCCCGACCGGGGTGGTCAAGCCGGTCGACGGCACGCCGTTCGATTTCCGCCAGGCGCGGCCGCTGCGCATGGAAACCGAGGGCGAGCAACTGCCCTACGACCAGAATTTTTGCCTTGCCGCGTCACGTGGACCACTCAAGCAGGCGGCATGGACGCAAGGCGCCAGTTCCGGTGTCGAGATGGAAGTCTGGACCACCGAGCCCGGCGTTCAGCTCTATACCGGCCAATATGTGACGCCGCGCACCGGGCTGGAGGGGCGCAACTACAAGGCCTTTTGCGGTTTCTGCCTGGAGCCGCAGGTGTGGCCGGATGCGCCGAATCGGCCATATTTCCCACAGGCGACGCTGTGGCCGGGCGCGATCTACCATCATGTGACGGAGTACCGCTTCCGCCTGCCTTAAGGTCCGCCGATATTCAGGTGAGGCCGGCCTGCAAACAGCAGTTTCCTGCGCTTCCGGTGCTTACGCACCCAAAAGTACGCTCCGCTCCGGTTCTCGGAACCTACTGTTTTCGGCTCGGCCTGACCTGAATCTCACCGGACCTTAGCCTTCGAAAGCGTTTCGCAACGTCTCGAAAGGTGCCAGTGCGCCGCGCACTTGCACCACGGCGGCGGCGACACGATGGGCACGGCGCGCGGCTTCCAGCGGGTCGTGGCCGGCAAGTCGGGCCGCAAGGTAGCCGCCGTTGAAGGAATCGCCTGCGCCGGTCGTATCGACGGGGTCGGTGACATGGATCGCCGGGACTTCGCACAGCGTTCCTCCTTGGGCAATCAGCGCCGGTGCTTCGCCATTCTTGACGACGATCTCGCCAACGAGTTGCCCGAGCCGCTCTGCGGTCGCCTGCGGTGTTGCATCGCCGAACAGCATCTGCTCGTCGGGGAAGGTCGGCAATGCGATGTCGGTGACGGCAAGCGCTTCGGCGATCGCGGCCTGCGCCTCCTCACGATTGCGCCAGAGCCGCGGCCGGTAATTGGGATCGAATGCGACACGTGAACCAGCCGAGCGCGCCTTGGCGACGGCCGCTAACAGGGTGGCGCGCGCAGCCTCGTCCAGAATTGCCAAAGTAATTCCGCTGAAGTAGGCAAGAGACTGATTTTCCAGGCTTTTCGATAATGCTGCAGGATCAGAGGCAAGCTGCCGCGCAGCGGCGTCGGAACGCCAGTAGGTGAAGGAACGCTCGGCGCCGGTGAGCGTGATGGCATAGAGACCAGGCCGTGCCCCGGCTATCACCGGGCTGGAGCCGATGCCAATGCCGTTCTCGGCGAAAAAGCCGATCTGGCCTTGCGAAAACGGATCGTCACCGAAGGCGGAGACATAGGTTGCCGGCCTCTCAGTGCTCAACGCGTGCAGCGCCCACAGCGTGTTGAACGTGTCGCCGGCAAAGCCCATGCGCCAGTTCGGTCCCGTCTGGCCCGACAGTTCGAGCATGCATTCGCCGATCGAGGCGACGCCGTTTCCCGCCATCTGCAATCCTCCAGTGATCTCGCTGCTGTAGCTTTTTGCCACCGGCAGCGCCATGCTTGGCAAGCAGGGTTTTTTCCGCCATGGCGTTTTCCCACAGCTGGCGGGATGCGATCCGTCCGGCAGAGCGTTGTCTGCAGAAGAGGAAACGGTTTGGCATCGGTATGGCGCTATCTTCTGGCAGGTCTTGGTCTGGCTGCCTTGCTGGTCGGCATTCTCGCGGTCGTCTATCTGACGGCGCCGTGGTCGTCGCAGCCCGCCGGCCCGGATGTCTCCCGGACGAAGAAAACCGCCAATGGGCTGTTCGTGGCAAGTTTTTTGCCGGAGCGAGGCGTTGTACGGCAAGGCCAACTGCAATCCTGGCTGCTGACGCTGAAGACAAAGGCTGGAGTGCCGGTGGAAGGGGCCGCGATCGCGATCTCCGGCGGCATGCCGCTGCACAGTCACGGCCTGCCGACCAGCCCGCAGGCGACCGACTATCTCGGCGACGGGCGTTATCGCATCGAAGGGGTGAAATTCACCATGAGCGGTTGGTGGCAGCTGCATTTCGCCATTTCGGCCACGGCCGGCTCCGACACCGTGGTCTTCAACGTGGTGCTGTGAGCAAGAAATGAGGCGGCTTTCACGTTTTCTGGCGCTGATGGTTGCCGTTATCGTTGCCGGTTGCGGCAAGCCTGACTTTTCCGACGCCGAGAAGAAGACCATCGCCTCGCTGGCGCTGTCGGCACTGCCGCCGCTGAAACCCGACACCACCAACCGTTTTGCCGATGTGCCGGCCGCCGCCGCACTCGGCTCGACGCTGTTCTTCGATCAGGGCATGAGCCGTGACGGCACGGTATCCTGTTCGACATGCCACAAGATCGACCGTCAATTCCAGGATGACCTGCCGCAAGCCGTCGGCGTCGGCCACACCAACCGGCGCACTATGCCGCTGGCCGGCGTGGCGCGCGATCCTTGGTTCTTCTGGGATGGCCGCCGCGACAGCCTCTGGGCGCAAGCGCTGACGCCGCTCGAAAATCCGCTGGAGCAGGCGGGAAACCGCACCGCCTACGCGCATTACATCAAGGCGCGCTTCGGCGAGCGCTATGAGCGCATTTTTGGTCCGCTGCCCGATCTTTCGGGCATGCCGTTGAATGCCAGCCCACAGGGAAGCGATGCCGAGAAGGCTGCCTGGAACGCGATGAGCGGTGCGCAGCGTGACGCCATCAACGGCGTCTATGCCAATATCGGTAAGGCGATCGCCGCCTTCGAACGCTCGATCGAGCCGGCGCCGACGCGCTTCGACCGCTTTGCGCTGGATCTCGTCACCGGCGCCGAGCCGAAAGGCGAAGCTGCCTTCACGACCCAGGAAATCCTTGGGCTGAAACTGTTTATCGGCAAGGCCAACTGCGTGACCTGCCATGACGGTCCGCGCTTCACCGACAACGGTTTTCACAACACCGGCGTGCCGCCCGTTGCCGATCTGCCGCCGGATCGCGGCCGCATCGATGCCGTGGCCCAAGTCGAGGCCGACCCGTTCAACTGCTTCGGCGCCTATCGCGATGGTGACGCCGGCGCCTGCGGCGAACTGCGCTTCATGGTCAAGGATGCGCCGCAACTCGTCCGCGCCTACAAGACGCCGTCGCTGCGCGGCGCCGCGACCCGTCCGCCCTACATGCACGCCGGACAGTTTTCGTCGCTCGACGAAGTGGTGGCGCATTACGCCAAGGCTGCGCCCAGCGTCGAGGGGACATCCGAAGTTCACCCCCTGGAGTTGTCGGATCGCGAGCGTGCGGCGCTGGTGGCTTTCCTGAAGACGCTTTCGGAGTGAGTTAGCCGGCGATAGGAATAGTTGAGCCGTGAAGCGAGGCGAGTTGGTGAAGCGAGCAAAGGAGGTTCTATGAACCGGAGTATGATTCCTGTCGAGGAAGCCGCCAAGGAATGGTTCAAGGATTCAAAATTCGCTGCCCAATATGAGGCATTGGAAGACGAGTTCGCAATCGCTGAGGCTTCGATCAAGGCTCGGTGCGAGAAACAGCAAGACAAGGTCGTCGGCGACCGCTGAGCGCCTAATTGCTTGAGCACGGATCGCATGCTTCGGCGATTGGCGCAAACATCCATCGCTTCGTCATTCTGGGGCGTAGCAAGGAGCGAAGCGACGCAGCGCAGATGCCGCGACTTCAGAGCGTTGCTGCGGTGCAGAATTCTGCTCCGCTGCACCCTCCGGCTAAGGTACCGGCATGGATCCCAGGGTCTTCGCGACGGAGCTTCGCTCCTGCTTCGCCCGGGGATGACGAAGTTGGGGAGGCTTCGGCCAATCCCTAGGTTCTACCGATCCTTGACCGTCTCCATTGCCACGAATGTCGAGGTCTGGGCGACGTGGGGCAGGGCTGAAATGCGCTCGCCCAAGACGCGGCGGTAAGCGGCGATATCCCGGGTGCGGACTTTCAGCAGATAGTCGAAGCTCGACGCCATCATGTGACACTGTTCGATCTCCGGCACGGCCTGTACGGACCGGTTGAAGGCGTCGAGCGCGGCGGATCGCGTATCGGACAATTTCACCTGAACGAAAGCGACATGGCCTTCGCCCATGCGCTCGCGGTCGATGGTCGCCTGGTAGCCCCTGATGTAGCCGTCCTTCTCCAGCCGCTTCACACGTGCCTGCACCGGCGTCTTCGACAAGCCGACCTTTGCCGCCAGTTCCGACATGGAAAGCCGTCCCTCGCTTGCCAGCGCCGCCAGGATATTCCTGTCGATGCGGTCCAATTGGTCTTCTGTCACCGAAAAACGCAGTCCATATGATAATTCTAGCCCGCTAAGTTAGATCGAATGACCTGCAATGTCGATTTCTTTGGACCGGCTGAAATTTCTCACTTGTGCTAGCTTGCGCCTTTCGGTCCGGTGACCGCCGGCCCGCTCCCTGATGCTCGCTCCGCAGGACCGCCATGCCGCTCGATACCATCCGCCAGCAGATTCGCGCCAACTACCTTCCCGATGAAGACGAGGCCGTGAAGCGGCTGGCCGAGGCGACGGGGCTCTCCGCGAAAGACCGGAAGGCGATCTCGGCCCGGGCCGCCGATCTGGTGCGGGCGGTGCGCGGCTCGTCCGACCCGCGGCTGATGGAGGTTTTTCTCTCCGCCTATGGTCTCTCCACCAAGGAAGGCGTGGCACTGATGTGCCTGGCCGAAGCGCTGCTGCGCGTGCCCGACACCGAAACCATGGACGACCTCATCGCCGACAAGATCGCACCGCATGACTGGTCCGCGCATTCGGGCGGTTCGAGTTCGATCTTCGTCAACGCCTCGACCTGGGCGCTGATGCTGACCGGCCGCGTCCTCGACGAGGGCGAAGGCGGCATCGAAGGCACGCTGCGCTCAATGGTGCGGCGGCTCGGCGAGCCGGTGATCCGCAAGGCAGTGGCCGCCGCCATGCGCGAGATGGGCGAGCAGTTCGTGCTCGGCCGCACCATCACTGAAGCCGTCAAGCGCGGCCGGCCGATGACGCAGAAGGGCTATCTCTATTCCTTCGACATGCTGGGCGAGGCGGCTCGCACCGAGGCCGACGCCTTGCGTTACCACAAGGCCTATGCCGACGCGATTTCGTCGCTCGATTCCGGCTCCAACGGCCCTGATATCAGGCAGAACCACGGCATTTCGGTCAAGCTTTCGGCGCTGCATCCGCGCTACGAGGTGGCGCAGAAGGATGAGATGCTGCCTGTCATGGCCGAGCGACTGCTGTCGTTGGCGCTGGCCGCGCGCCATTCGCGCATGGGTCTCAACATCGACGCCGAGGAGGCGGATCGCCTCGATCTGTCGCTCGACGTCATCGAACGGGTGCTGGCCGAGCCGGAACTCGCAGGCTGGAACGGTTTTGGCGTGGTGGTGCAAGCGTATGGACCACGCGCGGCCTTCGCCATCGACTGGCTCTATGCACTGGCCAAGAAATACGACCGCAACATCATGGTGCGACTGGTCAAGGGCGCCTATTGGGACACCGAGATCAAGCGGGCGCAGACACTCGGGCTCGCCGGTTATCCCGTCTTCACGCGAAAGGCCAACACCGACGTCTCCTACATCGCTTGCGCGAAAAAGCTGCTTGGCATGACCGACCGCATCTATCCGCAGTTCGCCACCCACAATGCCCACACCGTCGCCGCCATACTGTCGACGGCTGACAATCGCGATACCTTCGAGTTCCAGCGCCTGCACGGCATGGGTGAGGCCCTGCATGAGACGGTGCGCCGGGCCGAGGGCACGCGCTGCCGCATCTATGCACCGGTCGGTGCGCATTCCGATCTGCTTGCTTATCTGGTCCGCCGGCTGCTGGAGAACGGCGCCAACTCCTCCTTCGTGCACCAACTCACCGACGAGGACGTCGAGCCGGAGGACATTGCCCGCGATCCACTCGAAACCGTGGAGAGCCAGGGTCCGGCCGCCAATCCGGCGATTGCCCGGCCTTCCCAGATTTTTGGGGCCGGTCGCCGCAACTCGAAGGGTTTCGATATCACCGACACGATGACGCTGGCGGCGATCGACAGGGCCAGGGCGGCCTTCGTCGGGCCGGATCGCTGGCATGCCAAGCCGATCACCCGCGCCGCCGGCTACGGCAAGCAGCGTCCAATTGTAAACCCGGCAAAGCCTTCCGAGGTGGTCGGCACGGTCAGCGAAGCCGCTGCCAAGCAGGTGGCGACCGCCGTGCGCTTTGCGGTGGAAGCGCAACCGGCCTGGGCGAAGCGTCCCGTGGGCGAGCGCGGGGCCATCCTGAACCGTGCTGCCGATCTCTACGAGGCGAACGCCGTCGAGTTCTTTGCACTCGCCACCCGCGAGGCCGGCAAATCGCTGGCCGACGGCGTCGCCGAGGTGCGCGAGGCCGTCGACTTCCTGCGCTACTACGCCACTGAGGCGGCCAATGCGGAGGCGGGCACGCAAGCGCGTGGCGCCATCGTCTGCATTTCGCCGTGGAATTTCCCGCTCGCTATCTTCACCGGCCAGATCGCGGCAGCGCTGGTCACCGGCAATTCGGTGATTGCCAAGCCGGCCGAGCAGACGCCATTGATCGCCTTCCGCGCCGTCGAATTGCTGCGCGAGGCCGGTGTGCCGGAAGACGTCATTCAGTTGCTGCCTGGCGACGGCCCATCGGTCGGCGGGCCACTCACCGCCGATGCGCGCATTGCCGGCGTCTGCTTCACCGGCTCGACCGAGGTCGCCAAGCTGATCGAGAAACAACTGGCCGAGACCGCCGCGCCCGACGCCATGCTGATCGCCGAGACCGGCGGCCTCAACGCCATGATCGTCGATTCCACCGCGCTGCCCGAACAGGCGGTGCGCGATATCCTGGCCTCGGCCTTCCAGAGTGCCGGCCAGCGCTGTTCGGCGCTGCGCGTGCTCTACGTGCAGAAGGACGTCGAGAAGAAGATGCTGGAGATGCTGAAGGGCGCCATGGAAGCGCTCAGCATCGGCGATCCCTGGCGGATTTCAACCGATGTCGGCCCGGTCATCGACGACGAGGCGCAGGCTTCGATCCGCGAGTACTGCACGAAAATGGGCCTGCAGGGCCGGCTGATCGCCAAGCTTGAAGCGCCCAAGGACGGCCGCTTCGTCGCGCCGCATGTCTTCCGGGTCAAGGGCATCGAGGACATGGAGCGCGAGGTGTTCGGGCCGGTGCTGCATGTCGCGACCTTCGACGCCGACGAGATCGACGCGGTCATTGCCGCCATCAACCGCAAGGGCTATGGCCTGACCTTCGGCCTGCACACCCGCATCGAGGGCCGCGTACAGCATTTCGTCGACGGCATCCATGCCGGTAACATCTACGTCAACCGCAATCAGATCGGCGCCGTGGTCGGTTCGCAGCCGTTTGGCGGGGAGGGGCTGTCCGGCACCGGACCAAAGGCCGGCGGTCCGCACTATCTCAGGCGCTTCCGCAAGGGGCCGGAGGCCGGAACCCATGTGCAGGATGGCCATAAGGTCACGGCGACCGAACTTGCCGACAATCTGCCCGATCCCGCATTAGGCGGCTGGTCGACGCGCCCGGACCGGATCGCCATTCTGAGGAAGCATCTGCGCGGCAAGGGTGCCGCAGCAATTAGCGCTGCCGCCGGTATCGATTTCGGTCAGGTCGATCTGCCCGGACCGACCGGCGAGGCCAATACGCTGTCACTATCGCCACGCGGGCGGGTGCTGTGCCTGGGCCCCGATGGCGACACGCTGCTCGCGCAGACGATCCAGGCGCTCGCCGCCGGCAATGCGGTGCTGGCGGTTGCGCCCGGCGCGCCGGCAGCCCTTTCCGCATTGACCGGCAAGGGCCTCCCCCTGGCCGCCATAGACGGTCGTCCCGATCCGGTCGAAGCGCGCTCGCTGCGCGTCGATGTCGTGGCTTTTTCCGGCACGCCCGAGGCCGCGCGCATCGTGCGCAAGGTCATTGCCGACCGCTCCGGCCCGATCGTGCCGCTGGTCAGCGAGGTGCTGAACCCGGCGGCCTATGCACATGAACGCGCCGTCTGCGTCGACACCACCGCCGCGGGCGGCAATGCGAGCCTGCTGGCCGGAGCTTGACCCGGCCAACTCTTTTGTTTTTATGCATGTCGTTGTCCCAAAACCGGGACCACTTTTGGGCGACATGCATTACGCGCCTTCGACGACGGAAAAACCCTCGAACTGGGGGTGGCCGAGATAATGGACCTTTGTCGTGCCGACATTTCGGTGGGCGGCCCGAAAATTCTCCGATTTGGTCCAGGCGATAAAATCATCATGGCTCGCCCATACTGTGTGCGACGCAAACAGCGTGTAGCCTTCGGTCTCGTTGACCGGGCCACGCAACAGATGGAATTCCCTAAAACCCTTCATCTCCGCAAGGCTGGAGTCGCGGTTCTTCCACACGGCTTCGAAATCGTTCTCCGAGCCGGTCTGCACCTTGAAGCGGTTCATGGCGATGTACATGGCGGTTCCTTTCAGAATTGGTGGACGACGACGATTTAACCGTTGGCTTGGAAACGGCGAAGCGAAGGCTCTCAAAACGGACCGATTGCGCCGGTGAAGACAAGACTGTCGCCGACCTTTGGCGGGATGGGTGGAAAGGGTGCTGCCTTGCGCACGATGCCGAGCACGACCTGATCGAAATTTGGCGATCCGGAGCTTTGCAGGATGCGCAGTTCATCGATGCCGCCACGGCTGCCAATGACGAATGTCACAACGGCGTTGTTGCGGGCGGTTAATTGCACCGAAGGCGGGACGCCGCGATTGACGCGGCTGAGTTTTCTGATGACGTCGCTGCGGTAATTGTCTTCTGCGGCGCTGCCTGCCTCTTTCTGCTTCTTGCCCTTGCTGGCGGCCTGTGCCAGCCGGTCCTGACCATCCGCCGTGCCGCGCTTCTCATCCGTCGCCTTTGAAAGGGCGGCTGCCGGAGTTGGCCTGGCGCTGGGAATCGGCGGCTGCTCCGGAACGGCCACAGTCGCGTCGGTGCTCTCGGGCTGAACGGTCGACTGTGCCGGCGTTTCGGTCTTGGGAGCCACGCTCTGATCATCGGGGCGTGAGGCGCCGGCGACCAATATGTCCGGCGTAACTGGCGGCTGTTTGACAGGTTCCGGCAAAGGCTTGAGCGGCGGCTTTGCCGCTTCCTCGGCTGGTTGAGAAGGCTCCGTTGGCGGCGGCTTGGGCGGCATTGCCGGCTGTGGTTTGGCCGGTTGCGGGTTCGGCACCAGCGCAACATTTATGGCCGCCGGATCCTTATCCAGCGTGCTGCCGACCACGTTGCTGCCCGACTGATCACTGCCTTCCGGCTGCTCGGCATCCCTGGAATCGAATGTCCCCGAAGGCGAGACCAGAAAGGCCGCCGCCACAGCGGCATGGAGCAGGCACGAGACGACGATCGCTGCCGTCCATTTGCGGTTCCAGGCCGATGGCCGCGGCGGTGCGAGCGGCTCGGTTGGCTGTATGGCCAACTCGGCGCTGGCGTTTGTGAGGGGGCTGATATCCTGCATGTCTCGCGTCGAGACCTGCAGCGACCTGAGCAGAATTGTCAAATCAAGATCGCTTGGTCCAGAGGACAGCGCGCGGAAGCCGGCCAGAGGCCATGCCACTGTGTTTCGCGTGAATGCGGGATGCTGTCCCACCTCAGACGCCGAAAGCGATACCGGTCTTGGTGTCCGTCTTCAGCTTGCGCATGCAGGCATTCGGTTCGACGCCGGTGCCGGTGCATTCGGTCGCGCTGTTGATCAGCACGTGGCTGACCTTGGCACATTCGGTGCCGGCCAGATCGAAACGCGTCACCTTGGTCTTGCCCGCCGGCAATTCCTTGAAGTCGAGCACTGTCAGCCGGTCGACGACGCCGGCTTCGTTGAACAGTGCGATCTCGAACGCCGCCTTGGATAGGTCGGCGCCAAGATTGTTGTTGACCACGAAGGTCAGGCGGCAACCCTTGTCGGAAGGTTGTGCAGCGTTGAGTTCAAGGCTGAGCGCGGGGACCGGCGCGGACTGTTGTGCCCACGCCGGAACCATCGCAAGCGACATCGCCAGCGTCGAGGCCAGCAGACGAAGGGATGTCGTCAAGCTCGTCATTGTCATCAGCCTCCAAACCGCATCGTTGCCGCCAGCTTCAGCGTTATGCCCGGCTCGTAGACCGCGACTGTCGTGCTGCCGTTGAGCGGGTTGGCGTATTTGACATCGAACAGATTGTCGGCGCGGAAATCAACCTTCAGATTGTCCGTCGCCTGATAGCTGGCGAAGGCATTGACCAGCGTATAGTTCTTGGCCACCGCATTGCCCTTCGGCTTGCCATTGTACTGCACTTCGCCACCGACGGTCAGCTTGTCCTCGAGGAAGCGCAAGCCGAGCTGCGCCGTGACCTGGGAGGAGGGGATGGTGGCGAGATCTGCCCGGTCGCCTTCATAAGAGATCGTGTGACCGTTGATGATGGAGGCCGAAAGTCCGGCATAGCCCCATGCCGCGTCATAAACGCCTTCCATTTCGAAGCCGTTGATCTTGGCCTTGGCGAAATTCTGATACTGGAAGCAGATCGGGATGCCGGGGCCGAACGGGCAGCCGCTGGTCGGGTCGAATGCCGACAGCGTCACGCCATCGATATAGTCGTCGACGTCATTGTTGAAATAGGCGGCCTTGAGACGAAACGCGTCGCCAGCCTCGAGGATATCGTTCTGCTTGTAGTTGATGCCGAACTCGGTCGTCTTGCCGGTCTCAGGCCGCAGATTGGGATTGGGCAGGAATGGGAAGCTGACGCCCGCCGGATGATTGCCGCTGATCAGCGTCTCGGAAATCGACGGCGAGCGATAGCCCTCGGCGTAGGTGCCATAAAACTGAAGACCTGCAAGGCCTGCCGATTCGAACGGTGAGACACCGACAGTGATCCGGGGCGATACCCTGTCGCCAGATATATCGTGGGTGTCATCCTTGAGGCTGTAATTGTCGTAACGCAGCCCGGCGATGACTTCGAGCCAATCCCAAGTGAGCTTGTCCTGGACATAGGCGCCGGAGACGTCGCGCTTGCCTGACGGCGTGTAGAAACTGTCGCCGCCGGCCGCGCCGCCCGTCTTGACGTTGTCGCCGACCCAGTCGCCGCCATAGGTCAGTTCGTGCGCGATGCCGCCGGTTTCGAACCGGGACGTATTCCAGATATCGATGCCGGTCGTGCCGATATCGAACGTCGATGTCGAGCCAGCCGGCAACACCACGGGAAGGCCGGTGCTCGGATCAAACCGTTTGAGAGGAACGAGGCTGGTCAGGTCGAGGTTGGTCTTGTTGTAGGAGGTGTTGATGTGGAGATCGAGCCAGCTCTTGTCCTCATCGGTAATGTTGTAGCGGGCCGTGAAGGTGTTCGACTTCAGGTCGACGTCATTGACGGGCACGCCGCCGCTGATCTCGTTCCAGCCGTCGCTTGAGCCGACCCAGCCGAGCTTCAGTTCACTGTTGTCGGTCGGCCGGATGGTGGTCTTGAGCAGGCCACTGAGCACGTCGAAGCCGGTGCCCTTGACGGTGTCACCGCCGCCATCCTTGTAGTCGTCGTAGTCGCGGTAGACTATGTTGCCGAGCGCATCCCAGTTCTCGTTGAAGCGGTAGGCGCCGGATGCGCTGGTGGTCCAGCCCTTGCCGTTGCTCTCATAGCGTCCCGTGACGGAACCGGCCCACGTCTCGTCCGGCTTGAGAAAGTCCGTGGCGTCCTTGGTATCGAAGAAGACGACGCCGCCGATGGCGCCCGAGCCGTAGGTGTTGGCGACTGGACCACGGATCACATCGACGGATTTGACGAGTTCCGGGTCGATATAGAAGGTCGACTGCGTGCCGTGGTCGGAGCGCTGGAAATTCTGCCGCGCGCCGTCGACGATAACCGCGACGCGGCCGAAATCCTGCAAGCCGCGGATGTTGATGCTGGTGCTGACGCGCCTGGCGTCGGCCTGCGCCGCGACACCGGGCACGCCCAGCAGCATCTCATTGGGCGTCGTCGCCATGCGGCGGTCGAGCTGTTCCTGGCCGATATGACTGGCCGACGCCAGCGATTCGATCGCCGTCTCGCCGGTGCGGCTGATGACGAGGATCTTGTCGAGCAGCGTTGCTCCCGCCGGTGCCGCCTTTTCCTCGTCAGCCTTCTTCGTCTGATCCGCCGGCTGCGCCGCCTGCTGGGCGTTGGCCAGTTCCGCCGATAAGGCGATCGCCGCCACGCTTGCCAGCAAAGCCGCCGCACCGTTCGCCGCCGACCGGCCGCGCCATTCCCAAGTCACCAACCCCATGCCCCAACTCCAAAGTCCAGGTTTCATGCTGGCTGGCCCGGGGCTGGCTGGCGTTTTTGATCGTGTCCGGCGTCTTAAATCTTGACTCATTTAATCCGGTATTGCACTGACTAGTAAACATGATTATTCAAGTCAAGATATGAATCGGATTACGCAACGCCTAGCCAGACGCCCGGCACAGGAAAGGGATCGATCCAGATGAACACCCACAATCCCAACGATTTTCGCTATCGCGTCCGCCGTTCCGACGATGCCTCCGCCCGTTTCGACCGGGTTCCGCTGGCGGTGCGAACCCTGTCCAGCAACACCCTGTTCCAGGGCGAGCACGAGATCGGCATCGAGCATCATGGCGCGCTCTACCGGCTGAAGATCACCCGGCAGGGCAAGCTCATTCTCAACAAGTAAGGCAAGGCAGTAGGGACGAGACATGGATCAGCGCGTAAAACCCGCCCCGCATGAAATCCGGCGGGCACGGACAGACAATCCGAAGACGCGCGAGCGTGATCTGGCTGCCCAGCTCGGCATTTCGGAGGCCGAGCTGGTCGCCGCGCATTGCGGCGACGGCGTCGTCCGCATCGAGCCGCGCGTCAACGATCTGCTGACCGGCCTCGAGGCCGTCGGCGAGGTCATGGCGCTGACCCGCAATGAAAGCGCGGTGCACGAAAAGATCGGCGTCTATGACAAGGTCGTCACCGGCAACCACAATGCCATGGTGCTTGGCGAAAACATCGACCTGCGCATCTTCCCGAAGGTGTGGATGCATGGCTTTGCCGTGGAAAAGCGCGATGGCGACGAGATTCGCCGCAGCCTGCAGTTCTTCGACGCGGCAGGCGAGGCCGTGCATAAGGTGCATCTGCGGCCGGCCTCCAGTCTTTATGCGTATCAAAAATTGGTCGCCGCGCTCGAATCGTCCAATCAGGAGCCGACGGTCGACATTTCGGGGCCACTCCCCGATGACGAGATCCATGGCGACGAAACGACCGCCAATCTCGACGACCTGCGTGACCGCTGGAGCCGGCTGACCGACGTGCACCAGTTCTTCGGCATGCTGAAGACGTTGAAGCTCAGCCGCCGGCAGGCGGTGCGCATGGTCGGCCAGGATTATGCCTGGCTGCTCGACAATGACGCTGTCCGTGCCATGTTCCATCACGCCGCGGAGGGCGAGATACCGATCATGTGCTTTGTCGGAAACCGCGGCTGCATCCAGATCCATTCCGGTCCAGTCAAATCCATCAAGCCGATGGGACCATGGATCAACGTGCTGGACGAAACCTTCCATCTGCACCTGCGAACCGATCACATCCACGAGGTCTGGGCCGTGCGCAAGCCGACCAAGGACGGTCATGTCACATCGCTCGAGGTCTATGACGCCGAGGGCAAGATGATCATCCAGTTCTTCGGCAAGCGTCATGAGGGCGAGAGCGAGCGTGACGATTGGCGGTTCCTGGCAGAAAACCTGCCGCGCATCCCAAGCCCGACTGCAGCCTGAGGAGAACGACAATGGGTTGCATTTCCAAGATCATCGCCGGGCCGGCGATCGGTCTATCCCTTGCTTTCGTCGCACTGCAACCTGTCAATGCCACGGAAGGCACGGCCGTGTTTGCCGATCCCTCGAGGATTGCGGCCATTGGCGGCTCGATCACCGAGATCGTCTACGCGCTCGGCGAGGAGAAGCATCTGGTGGCGCGCGATTCCACCAGCCGGTATCCCAAGGCGGCGCTTGAGCTGCCTGATGTCGGCTACATGCGCGCGCTGTCGCCGGAAGGCGTCCTGTCGGTCAATCCCACCGGCATCCTGGCGCTGCATGGCAGCGGTCCCAAGGAAGCCGTCGATGTCTTGAAGAAGACGAGCGTCCCATTCATCGAAGTGCCTGAGCACTATAGCCACGAAGGCATCCTCGAAAAGGTCCGCATCGTCGGCAAGGCGCTCGGCGTCGATGCCAAGGCCGAGGTGCTGGCCAAGGAGCTTGATGCCAAGCTCACGGCAGCCGAACAGCAGACGGCGTCGATCAAGGAGCGCAAGCGCATCCTGTTCGTGCTGTCGATACAGGGCGGCAAGATCCTGGCGGCCGGCAGCGAGACCGCCGCCGACGGCATGGTCAGGCTGGCTGGCGGCGTCAACGCGGTCGAGGGCTTTTCCGGCTACAAGCAAATGTCCGACGAGGCTGTTATCACCGCCAGGCCGGACGTGATCCTGATGATGAGCAATGCCGGACCGCCGGTATCGGACGACGAATTGTTCGGCAATCCGTCGATCGCCTCAACGCCGGCCGGAATAGCGCGCAAGCTGATCCGCATCGATGGCGGCTACCTGCTCGGCTTTGGGCCGCGCACGGCCGACGCCATCCACGACCTCGCTGTCTCGCTTTATGGCGGACAGGTCACGGACTGAGCAGGCACATCATGGTCGATCAATCGATCGCCGGTCCGGTGGAGGTGATGGCGAGCGCATCCGAAGGCGACCGGTCGGGCCGCGCCCGCATCGTCATTCTTCTGCTGTGCCTGGGGCTCGTGGCTGCCGTTTTTCTGTCGCTGACATCGGGGGCGTCGGACGCATCGGCCGTCAACGTCATCGGCGACTGGCTGTTCGGCGCCGTGCCCGGCGACGCCGCGCTGAGCGCCCGCGACAGCCTGATCGTCTACGACATCCGCCTGCCACGTATTATCCTCGGCATGCTGGTTGGGGCGGCGCTCGCGGTCTCCGGCGCGGTCATGCAGGGGCTGTTCCGCAATCCGCTGGCCGACCCCGGCCTGATCGGCGTTTCGGCCGGCTCCAGCCTCGGCGCGGTTGCAGTCATCGTGCTCGGCGCTACGATATTGGCTCCGGTGACGGCCTTGCTCGGCACGCTTGCACTGCCACTGGCGGCCTTCTGTGGCGGGCTCGCCACGACGCTGGTGCTCTATCAGGTTGCGACGCGACGGGGGCAAACCTCGGTCGCCACCATGCTGCTCGCCGGCATCGCGCTGGCAGCACTCGCCATGGCGCTGACCGGCATCCTCATCTTCATGGCCGACGATCGCCAGTTGCGCGACCTGACGTTCTGGCAGCTCGGATCGCTCGGCGGCGCGACCTGGGCGAAGATTGCTTCCGTCGGGCCGATCATCGTGCTGGCGCTGGCGGCGATGCCATTCCTGGCACGCGGCCTTAACGCGCTGGCGCTGGGCGAGGCGATCGCCGGCCATCTCGGCATTCTGGTGCAGCGGCTGAAATACACGGCCATCGTCGGCGTCTCGGCGGCGGTCGGCGCATCCGTCGCCGTCAGCGGCGGCATCGGCTTTGTCGGCATCGTGGTGCCGCATCTGCTGCGCCTGCTGATTGGTCCGGACAATCGCTATCTGCTGCCGGCGTCGGCGCTACTCGGCGCCTCGCTGCTGCTGCTGGCCGATGCGGTGGCGCGCACCATCGTAGCGCCGGCCGAATTGCCGATCGGCATCGTCACCGCGATCGCGGGCGCGCCGTTCTTCCTTTGGATCCTGCTGCGCAAGCGCGGCGTAGTCGACCTGTGAGTCGTTTATTTGCGAGAGTTGGGATGATCGAGGCAAGGGACGTTTCGGTTGATATCGCCGGCAAGCCTATCGTCGCCGGTGTCGATTTCCATGCGCGCCCCGGCGAGATCGCTGCCATCGTCGGCCCCAATGGTTCGGGCAAAACGACCTTCCTCAAGGCACTTTCCGGCGAACTCGCCTATACCGGGCGCATCGCCCTCAACGGCTGCGATCTCTGCGCGATGAAGCCGGTTGAGACCGCCGTCCATCGGGCAGTGTTGCCGCAGGCGACGACGCTGTCGTTCCCGTTCACGGTGCGAGAAGTGGTCAAGCTTGGCCTTGTCGGCGGCCGCTCGGGCGTCTTGCCGGGGGAGGATGCGCGGCTGCCGGAACGGGCGCTGGCGCGCGTCGATCTCGACGGCTTTGCCGGACGCTTCTACCAGGAGCTTTCGGGCGGTGAACAACAGCGCGTCCAGCTTGCGCGCGTGTTGTGCCAGGTCTGGGCCCCGGTGCTCGACGGCAAGCCGCGATACCTCTTCCTCGACGAGCCGGTTTCCAGCCTCGACATCAAGCACCAGCTGATCATCATGAACATTGCCCGCGACTTTGCCAGAAGGGGCGGCGGCGTGGTCGCCATCCTGCACGACCTCAATCTGACGGCCATGTATGCCGACCGGATCTTCGTCATGAACCGCGGCCGGCTGGCCGCGACCGGATCGCCGCAGGACGTGCTGAGCGATGACCTGATCGAGAAAGTGTTCGACTGCCGGCTCAGGGTCGGCGTGCTGCCGGCCGGGAACATGCCGTTCGTGCTGCCGCAATCGGCGGTCAGCTGAGATTCAGGTAAGGCCGGCCTGCAAATGGAGGCTTCTTGCGCTTCCAGCATCAATTGTGGAAGTCGGCACCCCTCATTGCCCTGCCGGCATTTCTCCCCGTAGAACGGGCGAAAGACGCTCAGGCAGCCGGGGCGCGTCGCTCCATCAGCATGTCGATGCCAAGCAGGTTGCGCACATTCGGCCGCGCTGCCACCAGATCGGCGATCGTGTAGCGCTCCAGCACCGCGAAGAACGCGTTTAGCGCCTCGCGCAATGCCGAATTCAGCGCACAGCTGTCGACCAGCGGGCACTCGGCGGCATCGTTCTCGAAGCACTCGGCCATGGCGAAGCTTTCTTCCGTCACGCGCACGACATCGAACAGGCTGATGGCTTCGGCCGCCCGGCCAAGCTTGACGCCGCCATTCCTGCCACGCACGGTCTGGACAAGGCCGTGCTCGACCAGCGGCTGCAGGATCTTGAACAGGAACAGTTCCGACACCGAATAAGCGGCCGCGATCTCGGGGATGCGGCTCAACCGGTCATCGTTGGCCGCGCAATACATCAAGATGCGCATGGCATAGTTGGTCTGGCGCGTAAGCCGCATTTTGTCCTCACAAGGCACTGGTGCGGTGCAACCACGCCAGATCTGGAAATTTTGCTGATGCGGCTTTGACCCGAAATTCCGGATTCGCCACATTGGCCTCGGTGGAATATGGCCTATACCTTGGAACAATTCCAGACTAGCTTCGACCAATAGATGAATTTTCTCCTCAGCTTTGTGTGCGCGCGGCGCGAAACCGGCTGTCGCGGGTATTTTGGGTGTCAAACCACTAAATAGCCTGAGATCGACGAGGAGCGGCTCACCCATGTCACAATCGGCTTCGTCCCTGGCGCCTGTCCGTTTCGATACCGACGCGGATGCCAAGCTTTCCGCGTTGCGGCGGACAAAATTCGTTGCAGCGGCCGCATTGGCGCTTTGCGTGCTGGTATTTGCGCTCGCCAAATCATTCGAGCACATCTATCCGTGGCTCAGCTTCGTCGCTGCCTTTGCCGAGGCCGCGACCATTGGCGGCCTGGCCGACTGGTACGCGGTGGTGGCGCTGTTCAGGCGTCCGCTGGGGCTGCCGATCCCGCACACCGCCATCATTCCCGAGAACCAGAACCGCATCGCCGACAATCTCGGCCGCTTCATCGAGGTCAATTTCCTGGCGCCCGAGCCGGTGCGCGAAAAACTTGCCGAGGTTGATTTCTCGGCGCTGGTCGCCGACTGGCTGGCCGATACCGAGCGCGCCGCCGACCTGTCGCGCTTCGTCGTGCGGCTGGTGCCGCAGACACTGGCCGCCGTCGAGCAGTCCGGCCTGCGCGGCTTCGTCACCAGCCGCATGCTGGAGCAGATCGAAAAGGTGCCGCTGGCGCCGCTGGCCGCCGAGCTGCTCTCCGCGCTCACCGATGACCGCCGCCACCAGAAACTGTTCGACGAGTTCACCAACGTGATCGGCCGGTTTCTCAACGACGAAC
The DNA here is from genome assembly GCF_040320745.1 of Mesorhizobium sp. M0621. Lineage (NCBI taxonomy): Bacteria > Pseudomonadati > Pseudomonadota > Alphaproteobacteria > Hyphomicrobiales > Phyllobacteriaceae > Mesorhizobium > Mesorhizobium sp. M0621. Next base: position 66,223 of record NZ_JAMYQF010000004.1, read on the forward strand.
AGGCGCTGGCGACGATGCGCGAGAAAATCCGCGAGGAATTGCCGTCGCTGTTCAACCTATTCAAAGCCGACGCCTATCTGCTGAAGAAGATCGTCGCCTCGGCCGGTTCGCTGCTCGACGAGGTGAGGGCTGATCCCGATCACCCGATGCGCGCCGAATTCGACCATTTCGCTCGAGGCTTCATCGAAAAGCTGAGGACATCGAAGCAATATGCCAAACGCGCCGAGAAGCTGAAGCGCGATTTCCTGGCCCGGCCCGAGGTCAAGGGATTGGCCGGCGACATGTGGGCAAGCCTCAGCCAGTTCATCGAGCAGGACGCCGAGGCGCCGAATTCGGTCATCCGCGCGCATCTCGCTAACATGTTCGTCGAGGTCGGGCGGCATCTTGCCAGCGATGCGCAGATCAGGGCCGACATGAACCAGGGGTTCGTGGTGGCGCTGGCGTCGTTCGTGGAGAGCCAGAAGAGCGGCGTGTCGACCTTCATCGCCGACCAGGTCAAGCGCTGGGACCTGGCGCAACTGACGCGGCTGATCGAGATGAACATCGGCAGGGACCTGCAATATATCCGCTTCAACGGCATGATCATCGGCGGGCTCGCCGGTGTCGTGCTCTATGTCGCCGAACTGCTGTTCCTCGTGAATTGATGCGCGGTGGCGCAGTGCTGATTCCTCGCGTCCGAATGGACACACGGCACGCGAGTGCTATTCTCCTGCCGAGGGCGCCCGCATCCGCGGCAAAGGGGAGCAAACGAGCATGGCAAAACAACCGGAATCCGATTCCTTCATGGACATGTTCGGCCGGTTCGGCCGCGACCTGAAGGTGCCCAATGTCGATGTCGAGGCGATCCTCGCCCATCATCGCAAGAACCTCGAAGCGTTGGAGAAATCGGCACGAGCCGGCGCCGCCGGCGCGTCCTCGCTGTTGTCCAGGCAACGCGAGATGTTGCAGGACACACTGCGCGAAGTCACCGATATGGCGCAAAACTACAAGGCGCCGGGCAATCCGCAGGAATTGATGGCCAAACAGACGGAGTTTGCCAGAAAGTCCTTCGAGGCCGCGTTGAAGAATGCCGGCGAAGTGGCTGAACTGGTCAAGAAATCCGGCACCGAATCGGTTGACATCCTGCGCACGCGCATCAAGGAGGCGATGGAGGAAATCCGCGCCGGCTACGAGAAGAAGTAGCAGATATGGCCGAGGCCGGCTCATTGCTGCCGGCAGCCCTGAAAGCCAAGAAATCCCGATCTGACCTGCCGTTGTGCTGGGAGGCATGGCGCGATTGCCGCCGGATTCGGAGGAACGGATTCGCGCAGGGCGAATTGACAGAGGCCGTCAGTTCGTGGTCCGGAGGCTCTGCAAGCGATCGGGAAAGCAGGAATGACTGAAATACGGCCTAAAACGCCGCCGACCTTCGACCAGTTGAGGACGATGGCCGGGCAAGAACTCGGTGTGTCGGAATGGACGACGGTCGACCAGAACCGCATCGACCAGTTCGCCGAATGCACCGGCGATCATCAATGGATTCACGTCGATCCTGAAAGGGCGCGGCGGCAAAGCCCGTTCCGCACGACGATCGCGCATGGCTACCTGACGCTGTCGATCATCGGCGCGCTGGCGCTCGGCATGGGCATCGTGCCCGAAAATACGCAGGCCGCCTTCAACTATGGCTTCGACAAGGTGCGGTTCCTGGCGCCGGTCAAGGTCGGCGCGCGCATCAGGCTGCGCACCACGCTGCTGTCCGTGGAGGACAGAGGTCCCGGCCAATATCTGATGAAGGCAGCGAACACCGTCGAGATCGAAGGCGAGGAAAAGCCTGCTCTGACGGCTGAAACGCTGGTCATGCTCTATGAGCGCCGCAAGCGGGCAGGCGCCTGAGCCTGTTTCGAAATTCTACTCCGGCGGCCATCTGATGGCGTTTTCTGCGCTTCCCAGTTCTACTGCGTCGACGCAGTAGAACTGAGTTCACGGACCTGGTGTCCGCTCCGCTCGTCGCTACGCGACCCCGAAACCACCACCATATGACTCGCCAGAGCGAATTTCGAAACAGTCTCTGAGCGGTGTGGCGCGTCACGAAACCCTGGATTCTGTGCGGCCTACGGCGCGGGCCGAGAGCAGTGCGAGGAACAACGCGACCAACGCCAGCACCGTTGCCGTTTGAAATGTGACCTGCATTCCCTGAGCGGCGGCTTCGGAACTCACCAGACCAATGCCTTCGTGTCCTCTAGCCGATGCGACGGCGAATATGGCGCCCATCAACGATGCGCCGGTGATGAGACCGAGATTGCGCGAAAGGTTGAGCAGGCCGGAAACGACGCCACGTTGGCTGGCTCCGACACCGGTCATGACAGCTGCATTGTTCGACGTCTGGAACAGCGCGTAGCCGACGCAGGTGACGGTGATCGGAACGACATAGCCGGCAATGCCGAGTTTGGTCATGGCGAGCGACAGCAGGAACGTGCCCGTTGCAAGGCTGAGCAGGCCGGCGACCATCATCCTGTGAGCGCCGAAGCGGTCGGTCAGGCGTCCGGCCACCAGCGCCGACAGGGTCGAAACGAGCGGGCCGGTCGACAGCACGAGGCCGACCATTGCGGCATCCAGCCCGAGCCCGCGCGACAGGTAGAACGGGGCCACCACCAGGGTCGCCATCATCACCGTGGCGACAACGAGGCTCATGGCGAGACTGGCGCTTAGCTGGAGGTCGCGGAAGCTGGCAAGTTGGATCAAGGGGTTTCTCACTCTCGCCTGCGCGGCGGCGAAGAGAACAACACCAATGCCGGCAGCCATCAGCAGGCCGATGTTGAGCGCACCGAAATTGCCTCTGCCAAGCGTCATGGCCAGCGCATAGGCGGCCAATGTCAGGGCCAGCAGGACCGTGCCCATCACATCGAACGTGCCTCGGTCGACCTGCGCGGTTTTATTGCGCGCCGGCAAGGCACGCCAGGCGAGAGCGAAGGTGAGCACACCTAGCGGGACATTGACGAGGAAGATCGCCCTCCAGCTGAAGCCGGCGATCAAGAGGCCGCCGAGCGAAGGGCCAAGCGTCGTGCCGATTGCGGACATGGCACCGAGCAGGCCCATGGCACTGCCGGTCCGTTCCTTGCTCACCGTTTCCGCGACAAAAGCCAGCGTCAGCGCCATCATCAGCGCCGCGCCAAACCCTTGCACGGCGCGCGCGGCGATCAGCAGCCCGAGTGTCGGCGCCAGGCCGCAGAGCACCGATGCCGATGTGAACAGCGCGATGCCTCCAAGCAGCGACGGCCGGCGCCCGAACATGTCGGCCAGCCGTCCGGCGCCGACGATCAGCGTGGTGATGGCGAGGAGATAGGCCAGAACAACCCATTGCACGGACTGGAACGATGCGCCGAAATTCTGCATCAGCGATGGCAGCCCGACGCTGGCAATGCTGGTTCCCAGCGACGACAGCAGCGTGGCGAGCGACAGGCTTGCCAGCGCCCAGCGGGCGGATTGCATCCGTGGCAGCGCCGATGCGCCCCCGTCCCGATTTTGCTCAGCGATTGCCACGGCGATCTCCTTTCCATCAGCTCCAGAACCAGAGCCAGCGGAGATTTAGTCTCTTGAGTGATATGGCGGAAGGCGCAGCATTTGCATCATATTCGTGCGCCAAACGCCATGCCATGTGCTATAATCCGCCAATGGCATCGCCCGATCTCAATTTGCTGTTTGCTCTCGACGTCCTGCTGGCTGAAGGCAGTGTGGCGCGCGCCGCCAGCCGCCTGCGGCTCAGCCCCTCGGCGATGAGCCGGACGTTGGCGCGGCTGCGTGAGGCAACGGGCGATCCGCTGCTGGTTCGCGCCGGTCGCGGCCTGGTGGCGACGCCGCGTGCGGAAGAACTGCGACAGCAGGTTGGCCGTGTCGTCCAGGATGCGGAGGCGCTGCTGCGTCCTGCCACCCTGCTTGATCTCCGGAGCCTGGACAGGGTCTTCACGTTGCGCACCAATGAGAGTTTCGTCGAAGAATTCGCGCCTCGTCTCGTCGCCCGTATCCAGGACGATGCGCCCGGCGTGCGGCTGCGCTTTGCACCGAAGTCCGACAAGGACGTGATGTCGCTGCGCGACGCGGCGATCGATCTGGACATAGGCGTCGCTGGCGAGACCGGACCGGAGGTGCGCATTCAGGCATTGCTTCGCGACCGCTTCATCGGCGCTGTGCGAATGGGCCATCCCCTGAGTGAGGGCGCGGTGACGCCCGAGCGCTATGCTGCTGGCCGGCACATCAGCGTTTCACGGCGTGGCCGCGAGAAAGGGCCGATCGACGAGGCTTTGAACCTGCTCGGGCTGCAGCGGACAGTCGTGTGCATGGTTTCCGGTTTCTCGGCAGCTCTTGCCATGGCCCGAACATCCGACCTGATCGCCAGCGTGCCCGAGCGGCATACCGAAGGCGCACGCGCCGGCATGCACAGTTTTCCGCTGCCGGTTGCCACCGCGGGGTTCATCATCTCCATGCTGTGGCACCCGCGCCTCGATGCCGATCCGGCGCAACGCTGGCTACGCGACTGCGTGCGAGAGGTCTGTGCGGCGTCGCGCTGACCGACAACCATGCACGTCAACGCGCCATCGCTGCCTCAAGCACTTTGAAAATCCGCTCGTCCGCGCATTGGGCAACGTTGAAGCGCAGGAAACGGCTGGCCGTTCCGGACAGGCTGAATGCGTTTCCGGGCGCCAGCACGATGTTGTCGGCCAAGGCGCGGCGGGCCACTTCGGCCGCATCAACCCCATCCGGCAGGCTGCACCACAGGAACAGGCCGGCCGGCTGGTCGATCCAGGGCGTGACGCCGATCGCCTTCAGGCGGGCGCTCGTCTCGCCCATGGCGCGCGCAAGGCGGGTCCGCAGCAAATCCATGTGCTTGCGGTAGCTGCCGTCCTTCAGCAGCGTCAGCACCAGTTCGGCCGCAAGCCGCCCACCGCCGAAGGTGGTGGCGATCTTGAGGTCGGTCAGGCCCTCGATCCAGTCGCGGGGTGCCGCGATGAAGCCGCAGCGAACCGACGCTGAAAGTGTCTTGGAAAAGCTGCCGATGTGGACGACGCGGCTCAGGCCATCGAACGCCGCCAGCCTGGGAGCAGGCGCATGTTCGAAGTCGGCAAAGATGTCGTCCTCGACGATGGTCAGATCCGATTGGTCGGCGAGCTTGAGCAGGCGGTGCGCGGTGACCGGCGACAGGACCGCACCGGTCGGGTTGTGGATGGCGGAGTTGGTGATGTAGAGGCGCGGGCGGTGCTCGGTCAGCGCCTGCGCGAACAGGTCGATATCCGGCCCCGACGGCGTATAGGGGACGCTGACGACCTTGGCCCTGTGGGCGCGCAGCAGAGCGTGGAAATTGAAATAGCAGGGATCGTCGACCAGCACCGTATCGCCGGGTTCGATCAGGAACCGGCACAGGAGGTCGATGGCCTGCGTGCCCGATTCCGTCAGCATGATCTGCTCGGGCGAGGCTTCGATTCCATACCCGGCCATGCGCCGTGCCAGCAATTGCCGTAGCGGCGGCAGCCCGAGCGGCGTGCCGTAGTCGGCCAGCGCGATATCGTCGGCACGCGCCACCGTGCGTAGCGCTCGGCGCAAACCTGCCTGGGGCATCCACGAAGCCGGCAGCCAGCCACAGCCGGGCTTCAGCATGTCATCGCCGGCTTCCAGAGACTGGCGCGAGATCCAGAGCGGATCGACGGCGCGGTCGAGGCGGGGGCCAATCTCGGCCAGCGACAGCGGCGCCAGCGAGCCGGCGGCATAGAAGCCCGAGCCCGGCCGCGAGCGTATCGCACCTTCGGCGGCGAGCCGCTCATAGGCTTCGACCACGGTGGATTTGGACACCTGCATGGATTTGGCGAAGGCGCGAATCGAGGGCAGTCGTGCTCCCGGTGTCAGGCTGCGTGCCGCGATCCGCTGACGGATCGTCGTCATGACGCCTTCGACCAGCGTTCCGCTGCTCTCGCTTCCCAGGGTCTGTTTGTCCATCCGTACTGCTCGATTGCCCATGACAGTTTTGTATAACTGTACCGCATTGTCTCTGGCAATGCCATGCGCTCCGCTCGATACAGAGCCGACAAACGGAGCATATGATGGACAAGATTGCGAGCGGCTGGGTGAACGGGTTCATCGGCGTGTTGATCTTCAGCGGCTCGCTGCCGGCGACGCGCGTTGCGGTGAAGGATTTCGATCCGACATTCCTGACGTCGGCCCGAGCGGCGATTGCCGGACTGCTTGGTCTGGCACTGCTGCTCCTGTTTCGGCAGAAACGTCCGGAGCGTAGTGATCTGCTGTCGCTGGTGATCGTGGCACTCGGCGTGGTTGTCGGCTTTCCCTTGCTGACCGCTCTGGCGCTGAAGCACGTCACCACGGCCCATTCCATCATCTTCGTCGGCCTGCTGCCGCTGGCGACAGCGATCTTCGGCGTGCTGCGCGGCGGCGATCGCCCGCGTCCGGCGTTCTGGCTGTTTTCGTGCGTGGGCAGCGCGCTGGTCGCGGGTTTTGCCCTGACGCAGGGCGTGACGGCTTCGCCGGTCGGCGACGGCCTGATGCTCGCCGCCATCATCGCCTGCGGTCTGGGCTATGCCGACGGTGCCGCACTGTCGCGCAAGCTTGGCGGCTGGCAAGTGATCTGCTGGGCGCTGGTGCTGTCGCTGCCGATCATGCTGGTGCTGACGCTGATGATCATGCCGCCATCGTTCGACGGCGTCGGTGTCAGTGCGTGGATCGGGCTGGCCTATGTCTCGCTGTTCAGCATGCTGATCGGATTCGTCTTCTGGTATCGCGGCCTCGCCCAAGGCGGCATCGCCGCCGTGGGGCAATTACAGTTGCTGCAGCCGTTCTTCGGTCTCGCCCTGGCGGCGACGTTGCTGCATGAGCAGGTCAGCCCGCTCATGGTTGTCGTCACGCTCGGCGTGGTGCTGTGCGTGTTCGGTGCGAAGAAATTTGCGAGGTAGGAGGTCTGTCATGCTCGGCACAGCGCCACTGCGTGGCCTGCTAGATGGCGCCTTCTGTTTCCGAGTCAGGCGTGGGAAAAACATCCGGCAAAAGACGAGGATCTCGAAGCCCCTCCGCTGCTCTAACTGCCATTTCGGGACTAAAATAGTTGTGAACTATACGAACAACGCGATCATGAGGATGTGGGTGAGTTGATGATTCTCCTCCTGCCAGCTGATAGAACAAATCAAACATTAGCATTACTGGAGACAATGCAGCCTGCGGAGATATTCCTGGAGAGATCTTGTTAATTGTCTCGAGGTAAATCCCATAGCCAACGCTATCCGCTCTGTATTCCATTTCGTGATCTTTGTTCTCGTCAAATTTTTCGCCTGAAATGCCGGCGGGGAGCGCTGTAAAGTGGCTGCCGCCGTCGAGATCACCGTTAAAGAAATGCCCTAGTTCGTGACAAAGTATAAATGTCTCTGCGAAATTTAAGATGCCGCTCGCTCGTAACGTCTCTTTTTCTGAAAGTTTGACAAATGGGCCTCTAGGGATAGAATATATTTTGAAATGCTCAATCATCTCGCCTATGTACTGTCCGGTGTCGTCTCGCGTAATTTCTTTATAGTCTTTTCTGTTGCAATATACGATTTGCCTTGGATCAACGCTGGCACACACAAGCTTAATGTACTTGTGCAGAAACATCGCCAATCCGGAAGAGAAAAGGATCGCCAGCTTGCCATTTGGGCTCCTTGCGATAAAGGCGTTGGCCTGTCCGTGCTCAAGAACCCCTGCGGCTATATGGCCGTCAACGAGTGCACGACGGGTAGCAGGGAGAGACTGGACAATTGTTTTAAATGAATTTGATATCACAGATTCGAGCCCGTTTTCTGACCCGATCGGCAATCTTTGGCCAATTTTCTCCATTTGCTGAATCGTAATTCTGTGAAATTCGTCATCTACAACTTTTTCATTTTTGTATTTCTTTTGATATTTTCCCTTTAGATACTCTAGATAATCTTCCGAATTATCAAATATTTTTCGCACAACAATGCCTTTCGATACAAAGAGAGTTTGGTGCCGAAGGTTTTGCTGCTGCCTAAAATTTCGTCACCACGCCGATGCCGATGCCCTCGAAGCCGCCCATCGCCATCAGGGCCGCGGGCGCTTCGTCGAGGCTGATCTTCTTGCCGACGAGAAGTTCGGGTTTGAGCTTGCCGTTGCGGATCATGTCCATCATTGCCTGGTAGCGGTAGGCCTGCATGCCGTGGCTGCCGAGGATCTCGAGTTCGAAGGCGATCACCTTGTCCATCGGCACCTGCGGCAGGGCATGCTCGCCCAGCATCAGGCCGACCTGCACATGGCGGCCGCGCCGGCGCAGATTGGCGATCGAGTTGAAGGAGGTGGTGGGGTGGCCGAGCGCGTCCATCGACATATGCGCACCTCCATTGGTGATCTGCTTGACTGTCTTGACCACATTCGGCGTCGTGGACGCATTGATGGTGGCGACGGCGCCGATCTTTTTGGCGAAATCCAGTTTCTCGTCGGTGAGGTCGATGGCGATGACATTGGCGCCCATGGCACTGGCAATCATGATCGCCGACAGGCCGACGCCGCCGCAGCCATGCACTGCCACCCATTCGCCGGGCGTGACCCGGCCCTGATCGACAATGGCACGAAACGAGGTGACGAAGCGGCAGCCGAGGCTGGCTGCGGTGGCGAATTCCATCTCGTCGGGCAAGCGCACGAGATTGGTGTCGGCGTGCTCGATGGCGACATATTCGGCGAATGAGCCCCAGCCGGTGAAGCCAGGCTGCGTCTGGTGCTCGCAGACCTGATGATTGCCCGAATTGCACTCGAAGCAGCGGCCGCAGCCGACGGCGAACGGCACGGTGACGCGTTCGCCGGCTTTCCAGCGGGTGACCTGCTTGCCGGCCGCGACCACGATGCCGGCCAGTTCGTGGCCCGGCACATGCGGCAGCGTAATGCCGTCGTCATGACCCATCCAGCCATGCCAGTCGCTGCGGCACAGGCCGGTCGCCTCGACCTTGATGACGACGCCATCGGCCGCCGGCTTCGGATCGGGGACGGTCTGGATCGTCGGCGCTTCGCCGAATTTCTCGAAGACGACGGCTCTCATCGGTCACTCCACTCTGCTGCGACTGAGGAACGATAGCCGATTCCCTGACCGGTCAAGCGGAAATCGATTCCGCCAGCCCTGTTGGCCGGTCGCACCGGGGCGCCGGGCTTATCCGGTTTCCCCTGTTCGAAAGTCGGCAAGCCGGGTTTCGCCTGGGGCGAGTTGCCGCCCGTCCTCGGCATGGACTTCCAGGCGCTTGATCGGCCGGCCGGTGAGAGTGTCGACCATGAAAGTGTAGGGCTCGCCCGGTCCGGAGAAGTAGGTTTCGCCCCACTGCCGCAGGGCAACCAGGACATAGAACAAGCCGCGTCCCTTTTGCGTCAGCACATATTCGTGGTGCGCGCTGCCGTCGGGCGCCGGGACCGTTTCGAGGATGCCATGCGCGACGAGGTTGCGTAGCCGCGCCGACAGGATGTTCTTGGCGACGCCGAGGCTCTTCTGGAATTCGCCAAAGCGACGCAAACCGTCGAAGGCATCGCGCACGATGAGCAGTGACCACCAGTCGCCGATCGCGTCCAGCGGCCGCGCGATGAGGCAGTCCGCCTCGTGGTGGCTCGTTCGTTTCACCATGGCAATCGTTGGTCCAACGCTCTGATTTCGGTTGCAACATAAAACTGTTCTGCCTATCCAGCAAGTGGTTTCAAGTTGAAACCTTTTGTGGAGAGCGACATGAATGTGCAGGTGGTGAACGGCGGCGCAACAAGCCTCGAGCAATCCAATGGCCCGTCGCAGGCGGTGCCGGCGTCTCCACCGGGACTGTCACGGGCGACCGCGCTGGTTTTCGCCATCGCTTGCGGCCTGAGCGTCGCCAATGTCTATTTCGCCCATCCGCTGCTCGACGCCATAGCGCATGATTTTGCCATCGCGCCGGCCTCGGTCGGCATCGTGGTGACGGTCACCCAGATCGGCTATGCGCTCGGCCTGTTCTTCATCGTACCGCTAGGCGATCTGTTCGATCGCCGCAAGCTGATTGCCGGGCAGGCGATTCTGTCTGCCATAGCGCTGAGTGCGGTCGGCGTCGCGCCCAACGCGGCGGTGCTGCTGGCGAGCCTTGCGGTCGTCGGGCTGCTGGCGGTGGTGGTGCAGGTGCTGGTGGCTTTTGCCGCTGACCTCGCCGAGCCGTCGCAGCGGGGGCGGGCGGTCGGCACCGTCACCAGCGGCGTGATCCTGGGCATCCTGCTTGCCCGCTTCGCTTCCGGCGTCGTCGCCGATTTCGCCGGCTGGCGCTGGGTCTATCTCGTCTCGGCGGCGCTGACGCTCGTCATGGCGTCGGTTCTCTACCTGATCCTGCCGCGCCACGCGGCGGAGCGGCCACGCACATCCTATCCGCGCCTGCTCGGTTCGGTGCTGTTGCTGTTCGCGCAAGAGCCGCTGCTGCGCGTGCGGGCGGTGCTGGCCATGCTGATCTTCGCCAGTTTCAACGTCCTGTGGGCGCCGCTGGTGCTGCCGTTGAGCGCGCCGCCATTTTCACTCTCGCACACCGAGATCGGGCTTTTCGGTCTTGCCGGCGTCGCCGGTGCGCTCGGTGCGCGCTGGACCGGCGGCCTCGTCGATCGCGGACGCGGTCAGCTGGTCACGGGCCTCAGCCTGTTGCTGATGACGGCTGCCTGGCTGCCGATCGCCTTCATGGGCATGTCGCTGTGGCTTCTCGTGGCCGGTATCGTCATGCTGGATCTGGCGATCCAGGCCGTCCATGTCACCAACCAGAGCCTGATCTTCGCGCGCCGGCCGGATGCCCGCAGCCGGCTGGTTGGCGGCTACATGATCTTCTACTCGATCGGCAGTGCCCTGGGCTCGATCGCCTCGACCATGGCCTATGGCGCAATGGGCTGGGGCGGCGTCTGCCAGCTTGGGGCGGGCATCGGCCTGTTAGCGTTGCTGTTCTGGGCGCTGACGCTACGCGTGGGCAAATGAAGCCTATTCCGCATCGATCTGGTTCTGCGGTGCGGCTTTCTGAAAAGCCGGCAGCGCCATGCAAGCGGCGTTGATGCGCGCGATCGTCGGGTAATTCGTCATGTCGATGCCGAAGCGGGCGTTGTTGGTGACTTGCGCGGCCAGGCAGATGTCAGCCAAACCTGGCGCGTCGCCATGGCAGAATTCTCCGGTCTCGGGCGAGGAAGCCAAGATCTTTTCAAGCGGCTGAAAGCCTTCGTTCACCCAGTGGCGGAACCAGTTAGTTATGTCCTCGTCGCCGGCGCCGAACAGGGTGCGCAGCGAGGTCAGCACGCGCAGATTGTTCACGGGATGGATGTCGCAGGCGATCATCTGCGCCAGCATTCTCACGCGTGCCCGACCGGCCGGATCCCTCGGCAATAGCGGTGGTTCGGGGCTGGTCTCGTCGAGGAATTCGATGATCGCCAGCGATTGCGTCAGCAACGTGCCGTCGCCGAGGACCAGCGCCGGCACCAGACCTTGTGGATTGACCGCGAGATAGGCCGGTTCCAGATGCTCGCCATGGCGCAGATGATGCGGGACGTAGTCATAGCTCAGCCCCTTCATCTCCAGCGCGATCCGCACCCGATAGGAAGTGGAGGAGCGATAGTAATTGTGCAGGACGAGTTCGCTCATACGCTCACTTCGGTTGGCCGATGGCTATTTCGATCGTGCCGATGCCGTCGACGCCGCCGGTCATCGTGTCGCCGGCGCTGATCGCACCGACACCGGCCGGCGTGCCGGTGAAGATCAGGTCGCCGGGCTCCAGTTCCACCGCCTCGCTGCAGATCGAGACAATATCGGCGATCGGCCAAATCAGTTCGGCGAGGTCGGCGTCCTGCCTGACCTTGCCGTTGACAGCGAGCCAGATGCGGCCCTTTTGCGGATGGCCGGATTTCGCTGCGGGGATCAGCGGGCCGCAAGGCGCGGAGCGGTCGAACGCCTTCGACCAGTCCCACGGACGGGCGGCCTTCTTGGCCTCGTCCTGCAGATCGCGGCGGGTGAGGTCGATGCCGACGCCATAGCCCCAGACATGGTCCAGCGCCTTGTCACGGGGAATGCGGAAGCCGGCTTTGCCGATCGCGGCGACCAGTTCGATCTCGTGGTGCAGATTGGCCGTCAGCGGCGGGTAGGGGATATCGGTGCCGGAATCGACCACCGCGTCGGCTGGCTTGGTGAAGAAGAAGGGCGGATCGCGCTCGTCATTGCCCAACTCGCGGGCATGCGCGGCGTAGTTGCGGCCGACGCAGAAGATGCGGCGCACCGCGAAACGCTCTGGCGAGCCCGCAATGGCCACCGATGCGATTGCGGGCGAGGGAAGGACGAAGTCTGTCATGTAGGTCTCTGCTTGGTTGCCGGAACATTCGACCGATTTGGGCGCCCGGGCAAGGCGATTTGGTCGAGAAAGTACCTGCGGCACTTTCCGCCGGAGATGGCGATATACTATTTGGCAATAATCTGGCCATGCTGGCGGGGTTATTCTAATCGCCCACGAACCGAAATGAACCCCATGACCGCAATCCACGATCGCGCCCGGTTCCTGATCATCGACGATCACCCGCTGTTTCGCGAGGCGCTGCACAGCGCGGTGCAGATGGCCTATCCGGAAGTCGACACGGTGGAGGCGCGCTCGATCACCGAGGCGCTCGACCTGCTGGCCGGCGCCAAGCCATTCGACCTTGCGCTGCTCGACCTCTCAATGCCCGACGTGCATGGCTTCGACGGCCTGCTGCAGCTTCGAACCCGCTATCCGCGCCTGCCGGTGGTGATCGTTTCAGGCCATGAGGAGCCGAAGATTATTTCCGAGGCGCTGTCCTATGGTGCCGCCGGCTTCATTCCGAAATCGGCGCGCAAGAGCGACCTGGCCGCCGCCATACGCTCGGTGATGGAAGGCGCGATCTATGTGCCGGAAACCTATGAAAGCCGCACGCCCGACGCCGAAAGCGTCGACCGCGCCGACATGGTGCAGCGCCTGTCGACGCTGACGCCGCAGCAACTGCGCGTGCTGCAGATGCTACGCCAAGGCCTGCTCAACAAGCAGATCGCCTACGAGCTGCAAGTGGGAGAGACCACGGTCAAGGCGCATGTCTCGGAGATCCTGCGCAAGCTCAATGTCTACAGCCGCACGCAAGCGGTGATCGAGGTGTCGAAGCTGGACAATGCGGAGCTTTTCAGGGATCAGGCTGGGTTTTGAGCTTCACCTTCCTCGCATGGCGAGGATCGATCCGCGAAGTGGAGCGGGGTGGGGGAGGTTGGCGCCGCACCCCACCCCGCGCTTCGCGCCGACCCTCCCCATCAAGGGGAGGGCATGGAGCTAAGCCAGCAAAGATTTACCAGCAAAGATTTACGGTGAAAGATTTACGGTGACAGTGCACTATTTTCTTTTCTCGGCCTGCCTCGCTTTCCCGATTTCACGGCCCTTCCGGTTTGCCCGGCAACCCGGTCCAGAAATGCTTCGCTGCCCACCGGCCGGCCGATGCTCTCGGCTTTGCGCAGGGCGTCGAAAGCCGCGACATCCGTCTCGATCAGATCGAACAGTCCGGCCGACGAGGGCAGCCGGTCTTTCATCGACCCCAGATCCGTGACGCCATCGGCTTCATCAGTCAGATGCGCCCGAGCGCTTGACCAGGGCCAATCCACCGCCTGGCTCACCAGCCCCGCGCGTACCGGGTTCAGCCCGACATAGCGCACTGCCGACAACAGGTGATCTTCGTCCATGGCGACGGCGCCGAAGCGACCCTGCCAGAAATGCCCGGTTTTCTTTTGCCGCGCATGAATGGTGCCGGCATAGGCGCGGTGCACCTTGGCAAGCGCGCGCCGCAGGCCATCCGGGTCGGCAGGCGTCAGGATCAGGTGCACGTGGTTGGGCATTAGGCACCATGCCCAGATGCCGACATCGGCGGCGCGGCAATGCTCGACCAGCAGGGTCTTATAGAGCGCATAGTCTTCGGGCGTGAAAAACACTTTGGCGCGCCCGTTGCCGCGCTGCGTCACGTGGTGCGGCAGACCGGGGACGACAATACGGGCGAGGCGAGCCATGCTGGCAGTCTACACGCAATGAAGGTCGGACGAACATGAGAAAAGTGCACTGTCACCGTAATTCTTGTAGAGCGCATAGTCGTCAGGCGTGAAAAACACTTTGGCGCGCCTGTTACCCCGCTGGGTTACGTGGTGCGGCAGACCGGGGACAACAATACGGGCGAGGCGAGCCATGCTGGCAGTCTACACATGATGACGGTCGGACGAATATGAAAAAAGTGCACTGTCACCGTAATTCCGATGGTCAATCTACGCAGAATGGCGGCCGGGCGAATATGCAAAAGGTCCACTGTCACCGTAATTCCCAGTTTCCCCTCAGCGGGTCCGTTAAAAACGTCCATTTTAGATGGTTCTAATATTAGCAATTAACGACTCAGCTCTTGTCGAATTATCCGAGCTATATACAATGCAATTAAAGTTATCTTCGCCAACAATTGTTGCATTAACAATAAATGATGCAAGTTCGTCACTACTATCGCCAACGTGGCTCGTTGTCACTATATCTGCGCCCATCAACTCCTCGATTAGTCCATCGACATAATCCTCTGCTTTATGAGCATCACTCCCCCATATCGCTATAAATTTTAGCGGATAAGATGTCGCCTTTTTGAAATATGAATTTAAGATGGATTTATCGAATCCACTCTCCAGCACAAAAACAGCGACATAACTACCGTCCCGATACGGATTTTCCAGATTTGTATCGTTGCGTCTTGAGATGCTTATCGAATATTCCTTCATTTATTATCCCCCATTCCTTATCTTACTGATGTTGTTTCGAAATGTATTTATCTCCTTCTCTAGATGGTTTATCCTAGATTGCCAAGACGCTTCAATTGTTGATTGTGGTTGATTTTCCATCCCCGGCCTGACGGTTGGATTAGCCTTAAAATCCGCAAGTTTATTTTGATGCTCTTCAATCAATTTTTCTAACGAGCGAATCGCCCGTTGCTTTTCCGGCGGAAGTTTACTGTCGTCAGGTTTTTCAATGGTATTTTTATCCTTTTTATCTTTTTGATCCTTATCATCTCCAGGATCGGAAGGCGATGAGGCAGCACTGGCTGCTGCGTCGGCGCGGTCTTTGTCAGTTAATTTGCCGTCGGCCATAGGCGTGGGTGTCATAACGGCAACTACAGCTCCGACAACAGGCCCACCCAAGAATGCACCAGCTCTTGCACCAACCCCTTCGCTTGCTCCTGCAAATAGCCCACCGAGAAAATCGTGGAGAGCGCCCAAGAGGCCTCTTACGCCCGCTTCAACACCTGCCGTATGCCCGTTCTGGTCGGATTTATTGATCGGATCATTCTGAGCATACGCGTACCGATTGGTCCCAACCCCCGGCAATGTCGGATCCCAATCATCCGGCGAAATAAACCGCCCCAGCACCGGGTCCATATACCGTGCATTGAAGTAGAGCAGGCCGGTCTCGGGATCGAAGCGCTCGCCGATGTAGCCTTTTTGCGTCTGGAAGCCGGTGTTGAGGCTCTCGCCATAGGTGGCGTAGCTGGTCTGTTCGACGATGGCGCCTGTCATGTCGGTGACCAGGCGCACCGAGGCGAGATGCTCGCGGTGCAGGAAGTATTTTGTAGTGCCGACGACCTTGATGTCGGGATGCGGGTAGCGCGTGTAGATCTCCGCCCCCGGGGTTTTCGGATCGATCTCGACATTGGCGTCGGGATAGAGCGTGGTGGCGAAGCTCGATGATTTTTTCGCCCGCGCTCCATCCGGTCCATAGGCGAGGTTGACGGTGTTGGAGGCGAGGCTGACGGTCTTCAGCCGGTTGGCCTCGTCCCAGGCCACGTGCGGCTGCCGTCTGAGACCATATTGCCATTGGCATCATAGCTCAGCGTTTTCGACCCGACCGTGATGGGGGCATGCGGGCGCGGTGCGTTCGCGGCGGGATAGGTGTAATAGCCGGCACGCCAGCGCGCCGTCATGTTGTCGTTCGGTGAATAGGCAAAACCCTCGTCGAGCGTGTTGTCGCCAACATTGTCAGCCGAGATCAGCCGGTCGGCATTGTCATAGACATAGTTCCAGCTGCCAAACGAAGAGACCCCGACAATGTTGGTGATACGGCCGAGAGCATCGCGTGTGAACTGCCGATCCATCAGCGTGGAGGCACCGAGTGCGGTGGTAATGCGCGTCAGCCAGCGCCGGGTCGGCGAGTAGGTAAAGGAGGTCTTCACGCCATTGGCGTAGGTGATCTCCTTCGTTTGGCCGTCAGCCTCGTAGAGCGTCGAGGTGATGAAGCCGGGAGCGGAGTAGAGCCTGTTGCCGGCGGTGTATTGCAAGCGGTTGGTGTTCGAACCGAAGTCGAGCTGAACAGGAAAGTATTGGACATATACGTTCTGGCCGGAGCCGTCGTGGACGTTGAACGTATAATTTGTGATCCCCGCGATGGTGGCATCCTGGCGGGCAACCTTGCCGAGACCGTCATAATTGTAGAGCTGGACGGCGGCGGCGTTTTCCGAGCGGGTCAGCAGGCCGATGTTGTAGTAGCCTGATGCCGCCTGGTCGTAGGTGTTCTGCGTCAGCGTCACCGGGCTGCCGCCGGGGGCGGTTGCCGTCTTCAGCGTCAACCGGTCCATCTGGTCGTAGGCAAGCGACGTCACCGTGCCCCTGGCATCGGTCTGGCTGACCAGCCGATTGGCGGCGTCATAGACATAGGTCCAGGTGCCGAGATCGGGATCCGTGGCAGAAAGCCGGTTGCCGAGTAGGTCGTAGGTGTAGGTCCAGATCGAGCCGCCCGGATCGGTGACTCCGATAAGGCGGCCGAGAAGGTCGTATCTACGATACTCGGTCAGCGCCATGCCAACGACATCGCGTACCACTGCTGTGGTATCGCCACGTGTCGACATTACGGTCTTGGTCTGATGACCAAGTTCGTCAGTGAGCACGACTCCATAAAGCCACGGATTGAGGCCGCTCGAGGTTTCAAGATAGTGGAAGTAAGTGTGCTGGCTGGCGTCGGCATTGACCGTCGTCACCAGCCGGTCGGCCCAGTCATAGAAGTTGGTGGTCCATTGCGCGGCCTCGCCGACAAAGCGCGGGAAGGCGGTGCGCAGGACATTGCCGCGCGGGTCGTAGTCGGTCTCGGCAATGCGCCTTGCCCCAGCCGCCGTCTCTCCGGGTGTTTCCACGCGATAGACCCGGCCAAGCCCGTCATAGTACGAGCGAGTAAAATCCTCGCCGACCCAATCGGGTAGCGGCGTGTATTCGACTAGCGCCTGTGTCGCCGGATTGCCCTCGTTCTCGAAGCGCGTCCTGACATAGGCGCCAAGCACGTTCTGCTGCACATAATATGGCCGGCAGAACGCATCATAGGTGAAGGTCTTGATGATACCGTTGGGATCGGTCTTCGTCGCCGGCAGGCCGCAGACGGGATTGTAGGTGGCGGTCGAGACAAAGCGCGTGTCGGCCGGTTGACCGCCGGTGGCGAAGTATCGCGGTGCCCGCTGTGTTGTCGGATAGAGGTGATAGGTGGGGTCATAATCCCACTCGGTCTTTTGGCCTAGGCCATTGGTGGCCGAGATCTTGTTGCCAAAACTGTCATAGGCGAAGTACTGGCTGATCGTCTTGGTCAGCCCAGGGTCGACGAAGCTCAGCATCCAGGTCAGGTTGCCCTTGACCGGCACCGCCCAGACGTCGGTGCTGCTATCATAGTAATTATGCTTGTAGCTGACATAGGGGTCTGTTGCATTGAGCCCGGCATGCGTGCGTTCGGCGATCAGGGCCGAGACGATATAGGCGCTCGTATTGGGCGAGAAGAAGCGTTCCGTCCAGGTCTCGTCGCCGCCGATATCGGTGCGGCCATAGTCCTTGATGCTGGTGATGTTGTTGTAAGCATCGAAGCCACGCTCGACCCTGAGCGTGCGCGCAAGGTTCTCGGTCAGCGTCGTGTCGGTCGCCGTGTTCTGCACGGTGTAGGGTTTTGCCGCGGTGTTGACCGCATAGGTCTCGGCCACCTGTCTGTGGACGGTGCCTGCGCCATCCTTCCACACCGTCAGCGACGGCAAGCCGTAGCTTGCCATGTCCTGGCGATAGGTCGTCTCGATCTTCGAGGGGGCGGTCTCGCCATTGGCCAGCGGCTTTGTCTCGACGATCGAGGCAAAGCCCAGGAACTTGCGCGCCGCTGGATCGTATTTGCCGCCGGCATAGGTGTATGTGCTCACCGCCGTCTGGCCGCGGCCGTCGCCCACAGAGAGCTTCGACACGGCATGCACCACTTGCGGGAGGTAGTTGTTCGCCCAGGTCGAGGATGGCGCGTACTCGACCGCTACTGTTCCCCCCAGTTCCGTCACCATTGAACGCAACAGGTTCGGATTGCCAGAGCCGGCGTTCGAGATGAACATATTGTTGTAGTCGGTGAAGTCCGGCAGGCCGTCCCCGTTGAAGTCGCCGACCACCGTGCCGGCAGTGATCCCCACCGGCAACGTGAACTGCACCGGCGTCATCGCCGTCGACGATGGCCGCAGCGAAAATATCCGGATCGTGTTGGTTCTGTAGGGCTGACTGCTCGTGTTGCTGCCACCAATGGTGATGACATCCATCCGACCATCATTGTCGAAGTCGCGAAGGACCGCCGTCAAACCCTCTATCGAGGAGACCGAATAGCTTTTGAAACCAACGCCGGTCGACAACCAAAGTCCGACGCTGTCGTCATTACCATTGTAGCGGACGATGTCCGAGGCGCCGTCACCATTGACATCGCCGAGCACGCAAGTGCCGGAACCCGAATATTGTGTCGTGGGGCAGGCTATCACGAACGCTGTTCCGCTTGGCTGCCATTTACCGTTTGAAAGCGTTCCCTTCCTTATCGTCCCGCCGCTGCCCCAGAAAAACGGTTGCTGACGGCCGTTGCCGAGGAAATCGCCGACGCCGAGAAACTGGCTTCCGGAAGTGACGCCGTTGACGACGTCGATACCATCGCCGTCGGTGTCAGCAACAACGGGCCATAGTGGTTGTGAGCTCACCGGAGTTGTGAACCCGCCACAGACGGCCTGATAGCCGGCTGGCGCTGTCGGCGAACAAGAAGCCTTCGTTAACCCTAGCAAGGTATCCGTCTTGATGATTGAATTCGCAGCTGAGTAAGTAGTGCGCCCGGTGTGGCCGTCGGTGTAAGAATGGATAACTGAATCTGCAAAATCCGATGTATTTTTATTTGCAATAAACCTTCCAGGCTGCGAAAAATAATTACTGTCGGCGTCAACGCTTTTCGTAATCGTCCCGATCAAAGCTCCTCTTGAATCGAATTTATATATATATTTGTCCCTATATGGGTTGGTTTCCGTACTTCCACTGCTTCCGCCGGAATGCGTTGTCGTTGTCCCGGTTTTGTCACCGAATATCTCATCGCGCCCGTCGAAGTCCAAATCACCGGCCTCGTTGGGGGCGCGGCCAACTGAGCCGCCGAGTGAAACCGGTGAGCTTGTATAGGTTCCATCGGTGTTCTGATACGCCATCTGGCCGAGGAGCCTCGCTGTACCTCCAGAGATGGTGCCATCGGCGGTGATGGCTGCATCCGTGCCATAGCGTGTGACTGATGTAAGCCGCGAAGCGTTCGAGAATGGCGCCTGGTCGTAGATCATCCGGTAGGCGCCACGCAGACTGTGGCTGACCCAGACACTGACCGTCTTCAAGCGCAAGTTCGTCTCGGAAATGCCCAGACCATTGCCCATCAGGATTGTATCTGGCCGCTGCTCATAATGAAGCCAGATGAACGAGCCGTCCGCGATGTCTGCCCCGCCCGTGCCGTTATAGCTGATCGTCGTGGGGTAGCAGACCGGCAGTGTCGGGCAAGAGTAGCCATAGGTGACAGTGTTGCCATTGGTGTCGGTGACCGAAGTCAGCACCCAGCGATAAGCGAAGGCGAGGTTTGCGTCGGGGGCGGAGGAACCTGCGACGACCCCGACCGATTTGAAGACAGAGACGGTGCCGTCCCTGTCGGTTATCCGCCATTCGCTGGCGGTACCGTTGAAGACAATGCGGCGGTAGCTCTCATTCTCTGTCGCATGCGTGCCGCCGGTCGAGCATGAGGGCGACACCATGCCTGCAACGCAGGCGACCATGACCTGGCCGTCGAGCAGATAGATGTCGGTGCCATCGAAAGCCGGCATGCCGTAGCCCGGGCTTGCCCGCTCGATGACGTCGAAGCCGTCCAGCCCCCAAGCGTAGCCGAGCCAGCCCTGATAGAGGCCACCGAGCTTGGTCTTGCGCGAGGAATTGTAGGTGAGCGCGATCTGCGGCTCGATGCCGTGGAAGGCGGGAACATCGATGCCGATGGCATAGCCGAGATTGCCGTTGCCGCCAGCCTTCGGCAGATCCACTTTCGGCGTGCCGATCGCCTCGGGGTCACCGCTGTCGGTCGTGGTTGCGGCAGCGACCGCCGCCTGTGCCGCCGCCGGCTCCTCGGCCTCGCTATCAGTCGTCTTGGCCGCCGTGCCGGATTTGGCCTTGCTGTCCTTGCTATCGGCTGCCTTGGCATCGGCCGGTTTGGCACCAACCTTGGCCGCAGCGTCCGGGCTGCCGGTCGCCCCACCTGGCGCTGCATCCGAACCCGCTGCAGGCGCCGCAGTGCCTGACACAGATGTGCCACCTGCCGGCTTCCCACTTCCCAGCGCCGCTCCACCATTGCCGTAGCCGGCAGGCGCGCCAGGTTGAGGCGAAGTGCCTTGCGCTTCTTGCGCAAGAGCATCCATTCCCGCGCTTCCGCTAATATAATAGATGAAAGACGTATCCGCGCCGAACACGCCAGCGACAAGAAAAGCCGCGCCAAGAAGCAACCGGTTCATGAAATCCCCCGACCCAGTTGCTTTAGGATATTCATTCTTCACTTGGCCGATACGACACGAACTCGTCACGCCAGGAATATCCACAGACTTATTTGCGGGAGGACGCGCTCCTTTCAAAGCGATCGGAATATTGCGTGAGGGGTCTAAGCCAGCAGATGCGCCAGCAGCGCGCGCAGTTGTGCCGGCTTCAGCGGTTTGCGCATCAGTTCGATGCCGCCGACGCGGGCGGCCTTGGCGACCGCCTCGGAACTGTCGGCGGTGACGATTAGCGCCGGCACGGCGCGGCCGAGATAGTCGCGGACTTCGGCGATGGTGGCGGTGCCGAGATCGCCGCCATCGAGGTGCTGGTCGGCAATGACGATGTCGGGCACCCAGTCGGTGTCGCCCAGCATGTCGAGTGCATCGTCGGTCGAGGTCGCGGCCCGCACCAGGCATTGCCAGCGTTCGAGCAGAAAGGTCATCGCCTGCAGTACTTCGACATCGTTCTCGACCAGCAGCACCTTGGTGCCGAACAGGCCATAACCGCGCGGCCGTTCCATGTCGGCAAGGCTGGCGATGGCATCAGCCGGGGCGCCGATGCCGACGGGAACATCAATGTGGAAGATCGTCCCGCGCCCGACCTTCGATGAGAATGTCACGGGATGGCCGAGCGCACTGGCCATGCGGCGCACGATGGCGAGGCCGAGCCCGAGGCCGCCGCCGTCCAGTTCGGCATTGGCCGGGGAGGTGCCACGGTGGAATTCCTCGAACACCGCCTCGCGCTGGTCGTCGGGAATGCCGCAGCCCGTATCGGCGACGTCGATGCGGATGGTGTCGCCGCGATGCCTGGTGCCGACCAGCACGCCGCCCGAGCGGGTATAGCCCAGCGCGTTGGAAAGAATGTTCTGCAGGATGCGGCGCAGCAGCGTGCGGTCGGAACGGACCACGGCATTGACCGGCCGGAACTTTAGCGACAGTCCTTTCAGTTCCGCCACCGGCTGGAAATCCGAACGCAGCGACGAGAACAGCGCCTCCAGGCTGACGTCGCTTATGTCGGGCTGCACCACGCCGGCATCGAGCTTGGAGATGTCGAGCAGCGTGCGCAGCAGGTCCTCCATCGTCTCCAGCGAGCGTTCGACCTGCCGCACCAGCTTCTTGCCCTCGTCACTGGTCTGCACTTCGGCGAGCGCCGAAACGGAGAGGTGGGCCGCGTTCAGCGGCTGCAGCACGTCGTGGCTGGCGGCGGCGAGGAAGCGGGTTTTCGACAGGTTCGCCAGTTCGGCGTTTTCCTTGGCGGCGCTGAGGTCGATGTTCGACTGCTCCAGCCGGCGCAGCGTCGAGTGCAGTTCCTCGGTGCGCGTGCGCACCCGGTTTTCCAGCGAAATCGCGGTCTGGAACAGCGAGAAGGCGTTGCCTTGCTGGTCCATCGACCGTTCGACGCGGCTGACCAGTGCCGCGTTGATCTTCTTCAGCTTTTCAAGATCGTTTATGTCCCTCAGCGGCATCTTGTTTCGCCGCCTTATTCCGCTGCCTGGCGCTCGCCAAAGGCGATGCCGGTAAAAGTCTGGTTCAGATGCATCGACCGGTACTGTTCGCCATAGGTGCCGAAGCCGATGACATTGTTGACCCGGTAGAGTTCCGAGATGTCGCGAAACACCTGCCGGTTGCGCGCATCTAGCCGGCGCAGCACGCAGTCGAAGCCGAGGATCATGTCGATGCCGCCAAGCCTGTCCTCGACATCGCGCAGCGCGGCGCGCGTCGCTTCGACCATGTCCTTGGGCTGTGCGATCGACAGCACGACGCCATCGTCTATGGCGCAGAAGAACGACAGCGAGCCGTCGGCGTGCATCTTCTGGATCGACCGGCAGTAGTATTCACCGCCCACTTTCACCACCACCGGATGCGAGGCAAAGCTCAGCGGCGTCAGCATCTGCGGGACGATGCCGACGGAGGCAGCATATTCCTCTGCCGCATTGGTGGCGTTGAACTCGCGCACGATGCGGTGATCGGGATCGGACGCCGTCACCACCAGCTTTTCGTCGGTGGGAACGAAGTTGTCGGTCTTGAAGACATGGAAGGGAATTTCGGTTGATATCAGCACGATGATGGCGCTGTCGGAGGTGACCCGGCCGTTGGAGATCAGGCGCGTCGTCTCGAATTTCAGGTCATCGCCGGCCGAGCCGCCAAGCAGCGGTATGTCGTCGAGGCCCCAGTGGATGGCCGAACTCACCGCTTCCTCGGCATAGGAAAGCCCGTCGATAAAGCAGAGCGCGAACGTGCCTTTGGTGCGATCGCAACCCAGGCGCGCGCGCAGCGATCGCCGCAAGCCCTCGACCTCACTGGTGATCCTGTCCATGCCAGACGACGACAGATTGTCGACCATCACACTGACAGCGGTGAACACAGCGGACGGAAGCAGCATGGCGAGCACATGACCGTCCTCGAGACCTTGCGGCGTGATCTCGCCGGCGGTCGAGCAGCCGGCGTGGTGAAGCGCCGGCGCGTGGGTCATGAGCGCCCGGGAAAGGGCGCTGGCCTCGACCAGGCTCTGGGAAAAGAATAGCAGGACAAAGCCGGCGTCGATCGCGGCTGCTTCCAGCGCGATCGACCTGGCGAACGCCTCCATGTCGGGCTCGTCCGTGGTGAGCGCCGACAGGCCGCATGCATAGCGCGTCCGTGAACTGGCCAGCGATGTTCTCCGCATTTCCTCCGACGCATTTTTGTGCGCGCTGTTTTTACATGCTTCTGGCGCGCGGGCGTCGACCAACATTGTTGCCCCCAATCCCTGTTTTGGCAATGGGGCGACCGGGACTGCACGTCTGGGCGCGGCCATGACCGAAAGTACAATGTGCCGCGTTTGCGACGTGCTGTTTTTTGTCCGGTGTGCGGTGTACGAATAACGCATGGCTGAGGCGCCAACACCGCGTCGGCAGCGTGATGACCAAGGTTAATACCCAGGGAGGGACCATGTCGGACGTTTCGTTGATGGTGAACGGAAAACGGGTCAGCGGTGCTGCCGAGGACCGAACGCTTCTGGTTCACTTCCTGCGGGAAAATCTTGGCCTTACCGGCACGCATGTCGGTTGCGACACCTCGCAATGCGGTGCCTGCGTCGTCCATGTCGACGGCAAGGCGGTCAAATCCTGCTCGATGCTCGCGGTGCAGGCCTCCGGGTCGACCGTGGTGACGATCGAGGGACTGGCCAATGGCGCCGACCTGCATCCTGTGCAGGCCGCCTTCAAGGAACATCACGGGCTGCAATGCGGCTTCTGCACGCCGGGCATGATCATGACGGCGACCGACATGATCAGCCGCCACCCCGAAGGCCTCGACGAGGCGACGGTGCGCGCCGAACTCGAAGGCAACATCTGCCGCTGCACCGGCTACCACAACATCGTCAAGGCGATCCTCGCCGCATCGAAGACGATGTCGAAGGCGTCGAAGGGCAGAGCGAAGCAAGCTGCCTAGGGGTGAATAGTGAATGGTGAATAGTGAGTAGAGTGGCCGCGGGCTCCTCCTCCATTTCGACCATTCACCAATTCACCATTCACTATTCACCGGGAGGAATTTCTGATGGGCATTGAAGGTGTTGGCGCTCGGGTCGCGCGCAAGGAAGACAAAAGGTTCATCACCGGCGCCGGCCGTTATGTCGACGACATGGTGGTTCCCGGCATGAAGCACGCGGCCTTCGTGCGCAGCCCGCACGCGCATGCGCAGATCAAGAAGATCGACGTCAAGAAGGCCCAAGCCATGCCCGGCGTCATCGGCGTGCTGACCGGCAAGGAACTCAAGGCCGACGGCATCGGCAACCTCATCTGCGGCTGGATGATTCACTCAAAGGATGGCTCGCCGATGAAGATGGGGGCGTGGTCGCCACTCGCTTTCGACCGGGTCCGTTATGTCGGCGATGCCGTCGTCATTGTCGTCGCCGAGACCAAGGGGCAGGCACGTGATGCCGCCGAGGCTGTCGAGATCACCTACAAGGAGCTGAATGCCGTCGTCGATGCCTCCAAGGCGATGGACAAGGGTGCGCCGCAGATCCACCCCGAGGCCGACAACAATCTGATCTTCGACTGGGACATCGGCAATGCCGACGATACGGCAGCGGCCTTCAAGAAGGCAGCCCATGTCGTCAAGATGGACATCATCAACAACCGGCTGGTGCCCAACGCCATGGAGCCGCGGGCGGCGCTTGGCCATTACGACAAGGCGGAGGACCACTACACCTGCTGGACGACCTCGCAGAACCCGCATGTGGCGCGGCTGGTGATGAGTGCCTTCTACAACGTCGCGCCGGAAAACAAGCTGCGCGTGATTGCGCCCGATGTCGGCGGCGGCTTCGGCTCGAAAATCTACATCTATCCCGAAGAGATCGTCTGCCTGTGGGCCTCGAAGAAGACCGGCGTTCCGGTCAAATGGGTGGCCGACCGGACCGAGAGTTTTCTGACCGACGCACATGGCCGCGACCATCACACCCATGCCGAAATGGCCTTCGACAAGGATCACAAGATTCTCGGCCTCAAGGTCGAAACCAAGGCCAATCTCGGCGCTTATATGTCACTGTTTTCGTCGGCGACGCCGACTTACCTCTACGCGACGCTGCTGTCGGGCCAGTACAACATCCCGGCGATCCACGCCAATGTGAAGGCGATCTACACCAACACCGCACCCGTCGATGCCTATCGCGGGGCAGGGCGGCCGGAAGCGACGTTCGTCATGGAACGCATGATGGAGACCGCCGCGCGCCAGTTCGGCGTCTCGCCGGCCGAGTTGCGCCGCAAGAACTTCGTCACCTCGTTCCCGCACCAGACGCCGGTCATCATGTGCTATGACGCCGGCGACTACGCGGCTTCGCTCGACGCGGCGATGAAGGCGTCGGACTATGCCGGCTTTGCCAAGCGCAAGGCAGCGGCTGCCAAGAAGGGCCTGCTGCGCGGCATCGGCATGAGCTGCTACATCGAGGCCTGCGGCATCGCGCCGTCGGCAGCGGTCGGTTCGCTCGGCGCCGGTGTCGGCCTGTGGGAATCGGCAGAGGTGCGCGTCAATGCCGTAGGCACGATCGAGGTGCTGACCGGCTCGCACAGCCACGGCCAGGGCCATGAGACGACCTTCGCGCAATTGGTCAACGAGCGCTTCGGCGTGCCGCTTGATTCCGTCTCGATCGTGCATGGCGATACCGACAAGGTGCAGATGGGCATGGGCACCTACGGCTCGCGCTCGGGCGCGGTCGGCATGTCGGCGATCGTCAAGGCGCTCGACAAGGTCGAAGCCAAGGCCAAAAAGATCGCGGCACATCTGCTCGAGGCCGATGAGAGCGATATCGTCATCGAGAACGGCGCGCTCAAGGTCGCCGGCACCGACAAGAACGTGCCGTGGTTCCAGATGGCGCTCGCCGCCTACACCGCTCACAACCTGCCGGGCGGCATGGAGCCAGGGCTGAAGGAGACGGCGTTCTATGATCCGTCGAATTTCACCTTCCCTGCCGGCTGCTACATCTGCGAGGTCGAGGTCGACCCGGAAACCGGCATGACCGGGATCGTCCAGTTCGTCGCCGCCGACGATTTCGGCAACATCATTAACCCGATGATCGTCGAGGGCCAGGTGCATGGCGGGCTTGCGCAAGGCATCGGCCAGGCGCTGCTGGAAGGCGCCCACTATGACAATAGCGGCCAGCTTTTGACCGCGAGCTACATGGACTACACCATGCCTCGCGCCAGCGACCTGCCGTCGTTCAAGGTCTCGACCTCGAACACGCCATGCCCAGGCAATCCGCTTGGTATCAAAGGCTGCGGCGAAGCCGGCGCCATCGGGTCGCCGCCGGCGGTGATCAATGCCATCACCGACGCCATCGGCAGCAACGATCTCGCCATGCCGGCATCGCCGTCCACCGTGTGGGCAGCGATCCGCGCGACGAAACATTGAAAGCGAATAGCGAATAGGGAGTAGCGAATAGGGCAGAGAAGGCGGTGCGACGGGACAGATCCTATTCGCTATTCGCTACTCCCTATTCGCTCTTACCCAAGGGAGAAAGACAAATGTACTCAGTCAACTATCACCGTGCCGCCTCGGTCGCCGATGCCGCCAAGCTGGTCAAGACGGGTGACGCCAAGCTGCTTTCGGGCGGCATGACGCTGATCCCGGCGATGAAGACGCGGCTTGCCGCGCCGTCCGACCTTGTCGACCTGTCGCGGATCAAGGAGCTGCAGGGTGTCAAGGTATCTGGCAAGACGGTCACCATCGGCGCTGCCACCACGCATCATGCCGTTGCCAATGACGAGAAGCTGAAGAAGGCCTGCCCTGCGCTTGCCCATCTGGCATCGCTGATCGGCGATCCGGCGGTGCGCCACAAAGGGACGATCGGCGGCTCGATCGCCAACAACGATCCAGCGGCCGACTATCCGGCGGCACTGCTGGCGTTGGGCGCCACTATCGTCACCAACAAGCGCCAGATCGCGGCGGACAAGTTCTTCAAGGGCCTGTTCGAGACATCGTTGAAGGACGGCGAAATCATCACCGCCATTACCTTCACCGCGCCGGCCAAGGCGGCCTATGAAAAATTCCGCAACCCGGCATCGCGCTACGCCATCGTTGGCGTGTTCGTGGCCAAGGGCAAGGATGGCGTCAGCGTTGCCGTCACCGGCGCCGGCGACGACGGCGTCTTCCGCTCGAAGGAGATCGAGGCCGCACTCGCCAAGAATTTCGCGGCCGCGGCACTCGATGGCGTGAAGGTGCCGGCGAAGGATCTGATGACCGACATCCACGCTTCCGCCGACTATCGCGCCAATCTGATCGCGGTGATGGCCAAGCGCGCGGTGGCTGCCGCCAACGCCTAACACCAGCACTCGGGCGCAACGAAGGGGGCCACTGCGGCCCCTTTTTCGTTTGTTGCGCCTGTTGCTTCCAGTCCTTGATGGAATCGCCGACGCGCGCCAATCCTCCTTGCAGCAATTCCCATCGATACTTCGCCTGGCACTGATCCAGCAGCAATCTCGCACTTGCACAAATTTATCTTGCACTGCAATATGGATTGGGGCGGGAATGCGAGCCGGGTTCGGAGTGTACCGCCGTGCCCTTTCGCATGCCCAATGCGAAAGGATCGGCATGACCGACATCTCAGCGACGCATGTCGTTCCGTCCCGGTCCGCTGCCGACAGGCGGGTCAGAACAAGACTGGCCTATCTCGACGGCTGGCGCGGCCTGTCGATCGCCCTGGTGCTGATCGGCCATTTCTTTCCCGTCCCCGGAATCAATCTAGGCGTTCTGGGCGTCGAATTCTTCTTCGTGCTCAGCGGCCGGCTGATGGGCGAGATCCTGTTCATCGAACGCTATCCGCTGAAGAAATTCTTCAAGCGCCGGTTCTCCCGCATCTATCCGGCGCTTCTGATTTTCGTGATCGTCGCGATGATTGCGCTCTCCAGCACCTTCGTCGCCTTCAAATGGAAGGCGGCGCTGACGGCGCTGACGTTCACCTACAATTATGCCGGCATTCTGGTGACGCGGGCAGGGGCG
The DNA here is from genome assembly GCF_040320745.1 of Mesorhizobium sp. M0621. Classification (NCBI taxonomy): domain Bacteria; kingdom Pseudomonadati; phylum Pseudomonadota; class Alphaproteobacteria; order Hyphomicrobiales; family Phyllobacteriaceae; genus Mesorhizobium; species Mesorhizobium sp. M0621. The sequence goes on from NZ_JAMYQF010000004.1 coordinate 94,528, forward strand.
CTCGACCACATCTGGTCGCTCTGCATCGAGGAGCACGCCTATATCATCCTGGCGCTGATCAGCGTCATCGTCTCAACGCGCTCTCGCGTCGTCGTGCTGCTCCTGGCGCTGGCCTTGCTTGCCATGGCCAACGGCGCGATTTCGTACTGGGTCTTCGGGATGGACTACGAAACCACCTATTGGCGCACCGATGTGCATATCGCGTCGATCCTGCTGTCGGCTTCGATCTGCCTGCTCAAGGCCGATGGCAGGCTGCCGGCGTTCTTGAGTGGCAAGCATGTGGCCTTGGCAGCATCGATCTGCGCCGTTCTGCTGTTCCTCGATCCGGTGCCGACGCCGATCCACTATCTCTTCGCCGTCCCGCTGCTGGCTCTCGCCGTCAATGTGCTCGATTTCAGCCCCCGGTATTTTTCCGGATTGCTGTCTTCCTGGCCGATGGCAACGCTGGGGCTGTGGTCGTACTCGCTCTATCTGTGGCAGCAGCCGTTCTACAAATTCGTCTATGACCAAGGCAGCTCGCCGATCCCGATGCTGGCCGGCGTTTTCGTCTGCGCGCTGTGCAGCTACTACCTCATCGAGCGGCCGGCACGCGAATGGCTCAACCGCAATTGGTGAGGCAATAGAGCCGTTCAGGCGTTTTGCGGTGCGCTCGGCCTGTCTATGCCTGCAACGACCTGACGTAATAGCGCACCGCTTTCTTGCCGCCATGGATGACGGCGTCGCCGGCTTCGGCAAAGCCGAGGGCGGCGTGAAAGGCATCCGAGGCGGGGTTCGGCGGGTCGATGTTGACTTCGCAGGTGACCAGCGTGTGGCCGGCGCGCTCAACATGGCCGAACAGGTCCTGATAGAGCCGGCGGGCATGGCCGCGGCCACGCGCTTGCGCCGCGACGACGACGCGATCGACATAGACGAAACGCTCGTAGCGCTCGCGAAACCACAAGAAATTCGGGCTGTCGTAACGAGCGTTCTGGTCGAAGGTCATGATGAAGGCTTCGAGGTTCCCAATGCGGCGCGCGTAAAATGCTTCGCCGAGCAGGAAGGACAGCCGTTCGGGCTCCAGCCACGACAGTTCGGCGGCATGCTCATTGTTGAGCGCCAGGATCGCCGCTTCGTCTTCGGCCGAGACGCGGCTGATTGGGGCAGGGGTCGCGCTCATGCCTTGGCTGCCGCGATGGTCGCCGCCACGAGCGGTGTATCGGTCAAGGTGTTGCGATACTCGCGGTCGAGATCGGAGCCGCCCATGCCGACATGGGGGTTGCGGTAGTCCATGGCGCTTGGCACGTCCTTGAGGGCGGCGAAATGCATTTCGGATAGGCCGGTGTTCCTCCGCACTTCGGCGATGTTGCCAAGATCGAGCCCGCCGCAGCCGAGGATGACGATGCGCTCGCCGGCCTGCCGCACCAGATCCGCCAGGAGTGACGCGCCTTCGACTGCCGTGTCGCGCTGGCCGCTGGTCAGCACGCGACCGACCTTGCTGCGGATCAGCGCTTCCAGCGCCTCGACCGGGTCGCGCGTCATGTCGAAGGCGCGGTGGCAGGTGACGTTCAAGGCGCCGGCAGCTTGCGTCAGTTCGCTCATGCGCGCCTCGTCAATGGTGCCGTCGGCATTCAGGCAGCCAAACACCACGCCGGGCACGCCGAGTTCGCGCAGTGCCGAGACATCGGCGAGCATCGAGGCGTACTCGGTGTCGCTGTAGAGAAAATCGCCGCCGCGCGGCCGCACCATGACGTGAAACGGCACCGTCGCCTGGTCGAGGGCGGCGCGCACGGTGCCGAGGCTCGGCGTGATGCCGCCTTCAATGAGGCTGGCGCACAGTTCGACCCGGTCGGCGCCGGCAGCTTGTGCTGCCAGCAGGCCGTCAATGCCTTCGACACAGATTTCTATCAGCGGCAGGCGAGTTTCTCTGGTCAAGGGGCTATCCAATCCATGATGTCGCTGCCAGCCCTAGCATCGGGCCGGTTGGTGTGAAAGCGCGAACAGCGCGCCGCCATTTGGGCCAGCGGACATTTTCTGCTTGACTCTCATAACCGTTGAGTTATGAGTAAATCCATAGCTATATGGTTATTGATTTCCTGTTGGCAGCGCGGCGTTGCGGCCGATAATCCTTTCAAATTCACAACCTCGGATGCCTTGCATCCGGGCCGGTGAAACATGCCCCGACGAACACTTCAAAGGAGAAGACCATGCAAGCAAGGATCAAGAACCCGGTGATGCTCATTCCCGGTTCCGTGCAGGCGCTGCTGGCGCTGGACAAGTCCACCGAGGCTGCCGATGTGCCTTACGTGACGCGCAAGCTCATCCATCTGCGCGCCAGCCAGATCAACAACTGCGCCGTCTGCGTCGACATGCATTCCCGCGAGTTGAAGAAGGCCGGCGAAAAGGACGAGCGTATCTTTGCCCTGGCGGCATGGCGGGAGACGCCTTACTTCACCGACGCCGAACGCGCGGCCCTTGCGCTGACTGAAGCCGGCACACGGCTCGCCGACCGGCCGGACGCGGTACCGGACGATGTCTGGGACGAGGCCGCCCGGCACTATGATGAAAAGGCGCTTGCCGCGCTGGTCATCCAGATTGCGCTCATCAACGCCTTCAACCGGCTCAACGCCACGACACGGCAGATGGTCGGCGCCTGGGGATGAGTGCTTGGGGGTCAAGTGCCTGGGCAGGGTGGTTGTGCGTGACGGTGCGATGACGCAAGGGAGCGCGGCCTCCCGGCCGCTGGGCGCAGCCCTGCCCGCTACTGGCGCAGTTCCGTATTCTTGGCGCCTTCCTCGACCTGATCGATCACCAGCAGCTTGACCTCGATATCACCGATATTGGTGGCTTGATGCCACTGGCCGATCATTTCGATGATGAAATCGCCTGATTTGTAGGTGTTGCTGTTGCCGGTCTCGACATTGGTGACCTTCAGCGTGCCGGCTTGGACATAGGCGTAGCGCGGGAAGGGATGTCTGTGGACCGGCAAGGTCGCGCCCGGCGCGATGTCATAGGTCGACACCAATACCTGCACGTTTTTCCGCGGCAGCGTGATCGGCTGGCCGGAGGCGGTCGTCGTGCGTGAAGCCAGTGGCGTCACCACGACGGGCATTCCGCTGCTGTCCAGCGCCCAAGCCGGGTTTACGGAAAAGGCCGCCGCGAGTAGCAGCATCGACACCAGAATTTTTCGCATGATTCTCTCCCCTTGGCGCCAGCATTGCGCGGCGGTCAGATGCACGCAAGGTAGCGCTGAGCCAGCGGATCTCGTGCGGCGCTGCGCAGTTGGTTAGCAAGGTTCTTCACGCCCCCTGATTGTGGCTCCCGGCGGACTTGCCAGGTCAGCCTCACAACAGCCAGCGCTAATATAAGGTCAAGGTGTTGCCACAGGAGGTTTCAATGGTTGCCGCAATCGCAAATCAACATCGGCAAGTGCCGGAAAAACAAACAGCAGTGGGAAAGCCGGAAACGAGCGAAGAATTTTCGCCAGGCCGCAGCGCAGACGCCGTGGGACATCTCGCCAAAATCATGGTTGCCGCAACCGGCGACGTGGATTCTGGTGCGCAAGGCCGCGCGGCATCCAAGATAGCCCGGATGGACATCACGGTTTTGACGCCGCCACCACCTGAAGAAGACGCATCAGTGGCGTAGAATACGCAGCTCGTCGAAGCCGCGACTCGTCATCAGGGCATGCGACCCGATCAGGGGCTATGCGACGGCCTGCAGCGGAGGTTCTGCCAGCGTCCCCAGGCCGGCACATCCCGAGCAGGCGGTCGTCTTTCCAGGGCAACCGATCCGGTGGGTCCCTTGCGGGCAGCAATGCCCGCATGACGCATACCATTTGGAGCAGTCGAAAGCCCTGCCGCTGCCTAGTCATTGCCAATTCTTGCCCAACCAACGCACTATCCCCACGCCGCAAGTAGCAGGAATCATTGCGCTTTAAGGTGACGGGGCGGGCTTTGCAAGATCGATCCACCCCTGCAATAAGGGGGCTATTGTTGCCCGGCGATCGTTAAGGTCGTTTCGATAGGCTTTCTCGCCTCAATCCGCCTGAGGCAATGATTGGGAATATTGGACCACGTCGCCTCGGCGCGTTCTTTCCCGGTGACCGCGACAGGGTCGCCAGGTCGCGCGTTGGCAGCTTGGGTGGCTGTGGACGCGAAAAGGACCGTCTGGGTTGTGAGCCGAAAAGACGGCAACCTGGACCAGCATGGCGGCGAGGGCGATTTTCTTCAGCATGCGACAGAACGCTCTTCAGCGCTCCCGGTTCCTCTGGCTTCCAGTTTTTAGGCTCGCTGACGGAACAAGAGACCGGCGATCCGATTAACTGGATCATGTCCAACACGATCAAGGAACCGCCACCGAGGCCCGAACCGAAGAAGGTACCTGTCCATCGCGACAAAGAAGCACCGTCAGAACTTGAACATATCGATCCGCCACCGCGAGACGTGCGAGAGGCACCGGTCCCCAATCCAAACGGCGACAAAAAATCCTAACGAGATCGCCGAAGCCGAGGCAAGGGCATATGCCTGCTCGGTGAAAACGCGGCCACCCGGCGTCGCGACATCATCTACGAATGCACTGGATCATCCCGAGGCCTCTTCTACCTACCGGCCAGATTCTGTGGTATATAGATGCCGCAATTCCATATGGGGAGAAGCGGATAATCTGTTCTGCCGTACAAGGCGCATCGCTGGTGGTACCGGCACGCGCAGATCATCTCAGGCACATTTGACGATCAGGGAGGAAATGTCATGCGCTTGGTCGCGTTTTTCGCCGTCGTGTCTGTTGCAACCTTCGCCGCCAATCCGTCGCAGGCTCAGGACGCTGCGGCTGGCGAGAAGGTCTTCACCAAATGCAAGGTCTGCCACATCGCAGACGAGGATAAGAACAAGATCGGCCCATCGCTTCACGGGGTTATCGGCCGGACGGCCGGTACGCATCCGGATTTCAAATATTCCGATGCCATGATTGCCGCCGGCAAATCCGGCGTCAAATGGGACGAACCAACACTGACGACCTACCTTCATGATCCCAAGGCCATGGTCAAAGGGACCAAGATGGCGTTTCCCGGCCTCAAGAACGATGCAGACGTGGCCAACGTCATTGCCTATCTGAAAACGTTCTCCAAGTGACCTGGCTCCTCCGCCATATGTCTCAAAACCGGGCCACTTTTGAGCGACATGCATTGGGTCGCGTTGGCCTGATGGTTGCGCCTGGCGCGATGAATCCGGTCATCGCCGTGATCGCGATCGGTGCGATTGCGATCGGAGCAGGAGCGGCCGGAGCCCTCAACATGTGGTACGACGCCGACATCGACGCGCTGATGTCGCGCACATCAAAGCGGCCGGTTCCGTCGGGCCGCGTCACGCCGGGTGAAGCTCTCAGCTTCGGCCTAGTGCTTTCCCCGCTTTCGGTCATGACGCTCGGCGTGCTGGTGGGCTGGGTTGCCGCATCGCTGCTGGCCTTCACCATCTTCTTCTACGTCGTCATCTATACGATGTGGCTGAAGCGATCGACGCCGCAGAACATCGTCATCGGCGGCGCGGCGGGTGCCCTTCCTCCTGTCATTGGCTGGGCGGCCGCCACTGGCGCGATCGGCATCGAAAGCGTCATCCTGTTCTTGATCATCTTTCTGTGGACGCCGCCGCATTTCTGGGCGCTCGCGCTGTTCAAGGTCGGCGACTACGCAGCTGCCGGCATCCCGATGATGCCGAACGTGGCTGGCCAGGCTTCGACCAGAAGACAGATACTCGCCTATTCACTGCTCTTGGCGCCAATCGGCGTGCTGCCCTGGGCGTTCGGATTCGCGAGCGGGTTCTATGGACTTGTTTCGGCCGCTTTGGGCGCGGGTTTCATCTGGCACGCCTGGAAGGTCCTGGTCGTTCCGGACGTCCTGGTCGCTCCAGACCGGGAGATGAAGCCTGAAAAGGCGCTGTTCGCCTTCTCGATTTTCTATCTTTTCGGGATCTTTGCCATGCTGCTTGCCGACACCATCGCAGTGCGAGCGTTCACGTCAGTCGGAGGTTGATGGCATGACCACTGTTCTTGGACGGGCCGAGAGGGCTGGTCGGCAATTGTTGCATTGAAGACATTGCACGCCAGGACAGGCTCGAACATCACGATGGTATTGCACAGAATCCCAGGATCAGCAGGGCGACTATGCCAAGGCCGAGTATGAGAAGCGTCCTTCCATCCATGACCTTCACCTTTGACCCCGCGATCAACGTGGCCCAGCGTCCTTTGCGCATCCAAGAAGGGCGCGCGGCGCTGTACGAGACTATCGAAAAAAGACCACCAGAGCTAGCCGCCGGAGTCCTTCCGACAAAGGGCGACAAGTCCTTGGCAAAAGAGTATGTTGGTTGCGGTGCAGGTCGCGGTTTTGCGTGGCCAGTCATGCAGAACGGCAGCACCGTGAAACCGCGACCTTACCGGACCCGGTCTGGAGGAACGGTCATGGCAAGTTTTCATGTTGTAGCAGGCGCCAGCGAGACGCTGGAACATACCAAAATTCGAAAAATCGGTATTTCCGACCTTTTCGACGCGCTCAGGCGGGGCGTCGAAGATTTCATGGTCAAACCGTCGCACATCGTCTTTCTCTGCCTGCTCTATCCGCTCGTGGGCGTCGTGCTCGCCGCCTGGACTTCGGGCGCCAACGCCTTGCCGTTGTTGTTTCCGCTGGTCTCTGGTTTTGCGCTGATCGGCCCATTCGCGGCGATAGGCCTCTATGAAATCAGCCGCAGACGGGAAGCCGGACTCGACACCTCCTGGAGGCACGCTTTCGAGGTCAGGAATTCTCCGGCGCTGCCGGCCATCGCGGCGGTCGGGATCATGCTGCTGGCAATCTTCATCTCTTGGCTTTTGACCGCTCAGCTATTTTACCAGTATCTCTTCGGCCCGGCGCCGCCGGAATCGATATCCGGCTTCATCAATGAAATATTCGCCACTGGACGCGGCTGGACGCTTATTATCCTGGGTCACGCCATCGGCTTCGCCTTCGCTGTGGTGGTGCTGTGCACAACGGTCGTCGCCTTCCCATTGTTGCTCGACCGCGATGTCGGCGCCTACGAAGCCATCCACACCTCGGTGCGTGCGGTGCTGGCGAACCCGATCACCATGGCTGTCTGGGGACTGATTGTCGCCGTCGCCCTGATCATCGGCTCGCTGCCGGTGTTCGCCGGGCTGGCCGTCGTGTTGCCGATCCTCGGTCACGCCACCTGGCATGTCTACCGCAAGGTCGTGGAGCCGCCCGCCAGATCGGCGAGTTGAGGACGTTCTGCCTCACCCCACCGGCGAGGGTGCCGTTGCGGGTTTGATCGAAGCCGTCAGTAAGCCGGATGGCTGAAGCGGGCCTGGTATGCGCCCATGGTCAGGTTGCGGAAATCCTTGCCGCTGACATGCACCAGCGTTTTATGATCGCCGCCTTCGAAGTAGACGTCGGTGGCGTCGCCAAGGCTTTCATCGACGATCACCGGCACATTGTAGGCCGCGCCGATGGGCGGGATGGCGCCAGTGTCGCAATCACCGAAGAGCGAAATCATCTCGTCTTCGGAGGCGAGTCCGAGACGTTTGTCCATGACGTCTTGCAATGTGCCGAGTTCGATCCTGTGGGTGCTCGGAACCACGGCCACTGCATAGCCAAGTTCGTGGTGAACGACCACGGATTTCGCCATGATACTGCCGGGCACATGCGCGGCTATTGCCGCCTGCCGGCTTGTCGAAGTGCGATGATGAGCGACGGTGTCGTAGGGAATTCCCTTGCCGTCGATGAAGTCCTTCAGTCTGTTTGCGATCGTCATCTTGGCCTCCCTTGTTTGAGCATGATCTTTTCCGCACAGCAAAAACCGAATCCACTTTTCGGGATCATGCTTTAACAAAAATGGACCAGCTGCCGATTGTTTCAAGGCGCGGCAACTGAACTGGACGCACGCCGCATGCGTGGGTCCCGACCGGAAATGTCATAGGCAAATCCGGTTTGCGCTTCAGGGTCCGGATCCGAAAAACGCCAGCCGGGTGAAAAGCGTGTAATCCGCTTCGAGGACCATCATCGTCACGAACACCAGCACCAGTATCGGCGGCAGGATGATCGCGTAGGTCAGCGCCAGCCGTTCCCAGGCCATGTGCATGAAGACAGCGACGATCAGCCCTGCCTTGAGGATCATGAAGATCAGGATCAGCGACCATCTGAGATAGCCGTGAAGGCCGAAATAATCGACCAGGTAGGAGCATGTGCTGAGGATGAACAGCCATGCCCAGACCACAAGATAGAGCTTGATCGGATGTTCCTGATGCGCGTCGGCATGGGCGACGGCGGCCGGCGCTTCATGCGCAGCGTGAAGTGCGTGTTGCCCGAGGCCGTTTGCGGTTGCTTCAGCCATTTTTTCCTCTCACCAAAGCCTGCCTCTCACCAAAGATAGAAGAATGCGAAGATGAACACCCAGACCAGATCGACGAAGTGCCAGTACAGCCCCATGATCTCGACATTCTCATAGCGACCCGTGCGGCTGGTGAAGAAGCCGCGTCGCCCGGTGTCGAAATCTCCGCGCCAGACTTTGCGCGCAACGATGACCAGGAAGATCACCCCGATCGTCACATGGGTGCCGTGGAAACCGGTGATCATGAAGAAAGTCGAACCGAATTGTGCGGCGCCCCAGGGGTTGCCCCAGGGCCGCACGCCTTCGGTGATCAGCTTGGTCCATTCGAAGGCCTGCATGCCGACAAAGGTCGCGCCGAGCGCGGCGGTCAGAAGCATGAGGATTGCCGTCTTGCGGCGGTCGCGGCGATAGCCGAAATTGACCGCCATGGCCATTGTTCCACTGCTTGAGATCAGCACGAAGGTCATGATGGCAATAAGGATCAGCGGGATATCCGAGCCGCCGATGCGAAGCGCAAAGACCTCGCTCGGGTTGGGCCACGGCACGCGTGTCGAAATGCGCGCGGTCATGTAGGAGAGCAGGAAGCAGCCGAAAATGAAGGTATCGCTGAGCAGGAAGATCCACATCATGGCCTTGCCCCAGGACACGTTCTTGAACGCCCGCTGATCCGAGGACCAGTCGGCGGCAATACCTTTCCAGCCCGCGGGCCGTGGCTCCGTCTGACCGATATGCGTGACTGTCTCTGCCATCCGCTTGATCCCCTTAGGTCAGCAACTGTCGGCAAATGTCGATGAACGTCGCGGCCCAACCCGCCAGCAGGGCGAAGATGGCGAGCCAGACGAAGAGCAGGAAATGCCAGTACATGGCGCACAGTTCGACGCCGAGGCGAAGCCGCTCCGGCCGCGCTCCATTCCAGGCGCCGGCGGTCGTTCTGCCGAGGCCCACCAGCCCGCCCAATATGTGCAGGCCATGCATGCCGGTGATCAGGTAGAAAAAACTGTTGGCCGGATTGGAACTCAGCAGGTAGCCGTCTTCGGTCAACTGCCGCCATGCCACCAATTGCCCGACCAGGAAGGCAAGCGCCGTGAGCCCGGCCGTGGCCAGGCCGAGCCTGACCATGTCGATCTGCCGCTTGCGCGCGGCGACGACGGCGCATTGCAGCGCGACGCTGCTCAAGACCAGCACGCCAGTATTGAGCCAGAGCAGCCGCGGCAGCGGCAGCGGCTGCCAGTCCGACACCGCCATCCGCATGAAATACGCGCTGGTGAAGAGCGCGAACAGGCAGCCGACGACGGCGAGGAAGACACCGAGGCCGATCTTGGCGGTGGGTAGCGCCGACCGGTCGAGGGCGACAAAATCCCCGGCCAGACCTTGCTCGAGCCATGGCTTCGACATCAGCCCCTGATGTGAAAGCCACCATCCGGCAAAGCCGGCGATGACAAGCAGGAAGACCAGGATGACGCTCATGCCGGCTCCCTTGAGGGGCCGAAGGAGCCCGGCATGTTCTGCGGGATGAAGTCCTCCTTGGCACCTGGAACGCTGTAATCATAGGCCCAGCGATAGACGATCGGCAGGTCCTTGCCGAAATTGCCGTGGGCCGGCGGTGTTTGCGGCGTCTGCCATTCGAGGGTCGTGGCTCGCCACGGGTTGCCGCCGGCCCCGCGGCCATGGCGGATGCTCCAGATCAGATTGAACAGGAACACCATCTGGGCGAAGCCGACGATGAACGCCATGACGCTGATGAACGAGTTCAGGTGGTGGGCCGACTCCGTCATGACAGTCATGTCGGTCAGTTCAGCATAGCGCCGCGGCACGCCCATCAGGCCGAGATAGTGCATGGGGAAGAAAATCAGGTAAGCGCCGAGGAAGGTGACCCAGAAATGGAACCGGCCCAGCGTCTCGTTGAGCATCCGGCCGGTGACCTTCGGGTACCAATGATAGATCGCGCCAAAAACCACGAGGATCGGGGCGACACCCATGACCATGTGGAAGTGGGCGACGACGAACATCGTGTCGGACAGCGGAACATCGACGACGACATTGCCGAGAAACAACCCGGTCAGCCCACCGTTGACGAAGGTGACGATGAAGGCCAGGGCAAAGAGCATCGGTATGGTGAGATGGATGTCGCCGCGCCATAAGGTCAGCACCCAATTGTAGACCTTGATGGCGGTCGGAATGGCGATGATCAGCGTCGTGGTGGCGAAGAAGAAGCCGAAATAGGGGTGCATGCCGCTGACATACATGTGGTGCGCCCAGACCACGAAGCTCAGCGCGCCAATGCCGACGATGGCCCAAACCATCATCCGATATCCGAAGATGTTCTTGCGTGCATGGGTGCTAATCAGGTCGGAGACGATACCGAAAGCCGGCAATGCCACTATGTAGACCTCGGGATGGCCAAAGAACCAGAACAGGTGCTGGAACAGGATCGGGCTGCCGCCATTGTGCTGCAGTTGCTCGCCCATCTCGGAGATCGCCGGCATGAAGAAGGAGGTGCCGAGGGCGCGATCAAGCAGCATCATCACGCAGGCGACGAACAGCGCCGGAAAGGCGAGCAGCGCCATGACGGTCGCGGTGAAGATGCCCCAGACGGTCAGCGGCAGACGCATCATTGTCATGCCGCGTGTGCGGCCCTGCAGCACCGTCACCACATAGTTCAGGCCGCCCATCGTGAAACCGATGATGAACAGGATCAGCGAGGAGAGCATCAGGATGATGCCCCAGTCCTGGCCGCCTGGCGTGCCGCTCATGATGGCTTGCGGTGGGTAGAGCGTCCAGCCCGCACCTGTCGGTCCGCCCGGTGCAAAGAAGCTCGACACCAGGACCAGCACGGCGAGCAGGTAGATCCAGTAGCTCAGCATGTTGACATAGGGAAAGACCATGTCGCGCGCGCCGACCATCAGCGGGATCAGGTAGTTGCCGAAGCCGCCGAGGAAGAGGGCGGTGAGCAGGTAGATCACCATGATCATGCCGTGCATGGTGATGAACTGGTAGTAGGCTTCCGGGGTGATGAAGTCGAACGTGCCGGGGAAGCCGAGTTGCAGCCGCATCAGCCAGGATAGCACCAGGGCGACCAGGCCGATTCCCGTTGCCGTCGCCGAATACTGGATGGCGATGACCTTGGCGTCCTGCGAGAAGAGATATTTCGTCCACCAGCTGTGCGGATGGTAGAGTTCCATTTCCGCGACTTCGGCTGGGGGGATGCCATCTGCAGGCGTGATGTCGACCATAGGAACACCTCCGTGTCCTTTTCAGCGAGACCCGACCGTTTCGAGCTTTGCTGCAATTTTCAAACCTGACGCTATCGTCTTGCCCGGCGCCATCGTCTTCCCCGACGCGTTATCTGCCGCGCCCGTTTGCTGGGGTACCGACAACTGCGCGAAAGTCTGCTGCTGGCCGAGCCAGGCCACATAGTCTTGCTGCGTGTCGACCATGACCACACCATGCATCAAAGGATGCCCTTGGCCGCAAAGTTCGGCGCACAGGACCTGAAAGGTTCCGGTCTTGGTCGGGGTGAACCAGAAATAGGTGACCGAGCCCGGGATCATGTCCATCTTGGCGCGGAATTCCGGCACATAGAAATCATGCAGCACATCGATCGAGCGGAGCAGCATCTTGACCGGTTTGCCGACCGGCAGATGCAGATCAGCCGCTTCGACCACGACATCGTCCTGACCATTGGGATCGCTGGCGATCACGCCCAACGGATTTTCGGCGGTGACGTCGCGGGTGTCGGATGTGCCAAGCTTGCCGTCCTTGCCGGGCAGACGGAAACTCCACTGCCACTGCTGGCCGACGACTTCGACGTCAGTTGCGTCGCTCGGGACGTTGACGAATCGGCTCCAGACGAACAGGCCGGGAACCAGCAACGCCGTGACCCCGACCGCGGTGACGATCGTCAGCCACGATTCGAGCCGCTTGTTCTCCGGCTCGTAGGCAGCCTGGTTCCCTTCCCGATGACGGAAGCGGAAGACGCAATAGGCCATGAATAGAACCACGGCGGCGAAGACGACGCCGGTAATCCAGAAGGTGATGATGATGGTGTTGTCGATATAGTCCCAGTTCGAGGCAATCGGCGTCCACCACCATGGGCTCAGGAGGTGAAACAACACCGAGCCCACGACGACCAAAACGAGTACAAGCGCTACGGCCATGCATCGTTCCTCCCGGCATTCGGGCGCGCGAAGCTGTCCCGGCGAATGCCAAGATCATCATAGCTCTTTTTTCGGTCGAAATTCCAGAGCCGACTATCTTGACGGGAAAAATGCCGTCGAAAATCGAACTTCTGGAGATGCTCGCTGTGGAGGAAGGAGTATCTGGAGTGCAACTGCGCGCAGGCGGCGCTCGCAGTTTTGATTGAAATGGCTCCCCGGAGTCAATGAAGCAGAAAAATACGAATTCGCCATCACCCTGCGCCGGAATGCGCCACATTCACCGAAAATGCGCAAACGTGACCGGGACCGCGCCGAAGCCCTACGCCTCGCCGCGGGCCGACACCGATGCTCCGGGAGTGGGCCGTCGCTCTGGCGCGAGCGGGGCGAGGTGCGCACAGCTGAACTCACGGCCACCGGGATCCCCGATGCTATCCGCTATCGTGCTGTCCTTCCGGAGGCCGCTTGACCTGTCGCGTGGGGCCGTGTGCTAACCGCCTGGTTCGCTCGCCATGCCGGCCGTGATCAGCCGGCTACTGGCGTGTTGAGAAGCTGCTGCTCCCAAAGATACGCGATGCCGCTGCCGCCGAAGTGTTGGATAAGAATCTCGGTCAGCTCCTCGACATGCTCGGTGCGCGCCCAATCGCGTTGCCATTCGCCAGCGAGCGCCATCACGGTCATCACGTTCGCGCCGGCCGCGATCATTCGCTGGATGGCAACTTCGTGAGACTCCTTCGAAATCCCGCCCGACGCGTCGGTGATCACGGTCACGTCCCAGCCTTCGCCGGCGGCCTGGATGGCAGGCATTGCGACGCAGACCTCGGTCCACAGGCCGGCGATGATCAGCTGCTTGCGGCCGGTCGCCTTGACGACGTTCACCACATTCTCGTCCTGCCAGGTGTTCACCCAGGTGCGATCGATGACTTCCTGGTCCGGAAATACGTCGGTGATCTGCTTGAAGAGAAGTCCACCGCGCGCCGCGATCACGCTGGTGAGAATGGTCGGAACATTGAAGGCTTTTGCCAGCTTCGCCAGCGCGGTCGTGTTGTTGACCACAGCTTGCGGATCATGGCTGTTCAGGCTTGCGAGCTGGTAAGGCTGGTGGTCGATCAGAACGAGTACCGAATCTTCGGGACGAAGAAGCGAATCGAGGCCGTTACGAAGGGTCATCAAGACTTCCTTTCTCTGCCGCCATGGACGGCAATGGGTTCACGGGAGACATGCGCCCAGCGGGCGACGTTGCCTGGACGCAATTTGCCGTTCCTTTTGGTGATGCAGTAGTGCCATAATCAGTCAAGCTGTGTCGCGAAATGAGGAACGCTGAATTGGACATCGAAGATCTACAGACATTCGTCGCAGTGGCCGATGCAGGGGGCGTATCGGCCGCCGCGCGCCGGCTCGGCGTCTCCAAGTCAATCGTCAGCCGGCGGCTCTTTCGGGTTGAAGCGGAACTTGGCGTCCAGCTTCTTGCGCGAACGACCCGCGGCGCCGCGCTCACGGAAGCGGGAATCACGTTCAGAGACCATGCGGCCCGGGCCAGCGCAGAGATCGATACCGCCCGGGAAACGATCCTCCCGACTGGCGACCTGCGCGGCCGCCTGAGAGTTGCCATGCCGCTTACTTTCGGCCCAACCCACTTCGCCCCCGTGCTCGCGGAAATGGCGCGTCTGCACCCGAAGCTTCAAATCCATACCTCCTACAGCGATCGCTTTGTCGATCTGATCGCCGAAGGTTTCGATTGCGCGATCCGGGGCGCCTACCTTCAGGACTCCAACTTGATCGCGAAGCGTGTTGGGCCGATCCATGGAAAGCTTGTCGCAAGCCCGGATTATATCGAGGCGCACGGGTCACCAGAGACCCTGGACGAACTCGTCAGCCATCAAGCCCTCATGCAGGGAACAGAAACCTGGCAGTTCCTGGATGGCGGAAAGATTGTTACGGTCCAGCCGCAGGGCCAGTTCAAGGCCGACAGCGCCACGGCGCTTGCCGCCGCGGCGGCGGCAGGTCTCGGCATCGCCTGGCTCCCCGATTGCGTCACACATGAATATGTGGCCTCCGGCGCGCTAGTCCCGATCATGACACGCTATCCGGTACCTCCGGGGGCCGCGTATGTCGTACGCCCGCCGGGTCAGCATCCTGCGCGGAAAGTGCGGGTGCTCACCGAAATGCTAACTGAGTATTTCAAACGGAACCCGGAACTTTGGGGTCTCGACAGCTAGTAGGTGCCTGATGGGTTCCATGCATCAGGATCTCGTCGGGCTCTTCGGCTGCTCGGATTGCAAGGCTGCGGGCCGCGTCGCCGGCCGGTCTTCTTCACCGTTATGCCTGACTAGGAAGGCCAACAGCGGGAGCGAAACCGCGACTGGAAGCCGACTTTCGGGATGCCTCCTTAGGGCCCGATAAGCCTCCAGGGATTTCTGGCGCGAGAGGCGGCTTTGTTAAGCGATAGCTAATATAGATGAGCCCGCGTCATCAAATCGAGGGATGGCGCGACTTAAACCCCCGCTCCACCTAATGGGCAAGGCAAAGGGCGGCAACCCCGGTTTTGCCGCCCAATGGGCCTGCTGGCTCTAGGGGCTAAATATGAGCAAGACGACTCTCGTACTCGCTATCCTCGCTATCAGCATCAGCTATGCCGATGCCAAGGGCCATAAGGTGAACCTGCCGGTTTGCACCGCGTCAAGCTCACTCGCCGAGGTCCTGGGGGACAAGTGTTTTCTCGTCAAAGGTTCGAAGATCTATGGCGACATCGCCGATCTTTCCCAGATAATCACTTGGGCTGGTGGCGGAGCTGGCGGTCTGTGACGGGTGCCCTTGGGCAGTGCGACGACCGCGAGCAAGACGACTGCGACGACGAGGAAGGCGGCGACGCCGAGCCGGACAACGACGCCGAACAGATCATGTGGCGCGATGATCTGACTGATCAGACCGTGCTGGTGCGGCTGTGAAGGGAAACATCGTCATCTACATGGAGAGCCAAGCGCCTCGAGTCCATCGTCCCGACGGTCGATCCCGCGAACGGTCGATATGATCGTTGTGCTTCGGGCCGAAGACTCCAGCGGCGGACGCTCGTTTCGCATGTCGCCAGAGCTGGGCGCGGAGTTCCGGTCCTATTTTTTCGAGATGATCCGCCAGAAGGCGAACTGATCAAACCTGCAAACTTGCAGGATTGGCCCGCTGCCGATGGTGGCGGGCTTTCTTTATCTTGTGGCAGAAAAGTCACGCAGCTGGAATATGCTGAGCTTCAACCGGCGCGAGCTTATTGTCCAGCTAAGTGAGGCGTACCGTTGTTTCGCGGGCAAAGGGGATGCCCGACACTCCTCCCGAACTAGGCCCGCTGCCCGCAAAGGCGGCGGGCCTATTTATTCAGCTCGTAGTCCGCTACGAAAAGCCCTCGCTCATTGAGCAGACGGTTGATTTTCACTTCTAGGATGTGAGTCCGCCAGTAGAGGACGTGTCCAACAATGAAGACCCCACGATTGGCGGATCCGTCCACATCGAAATCCCAGCACAAACGACTGCCGACAAAAACACGAGTGTTGACGTTTTCATTTGCTCCCCCCTTGCAGATGTAGCCCGAAACGTAGCCCAGCACAGAACATCGGCAAATTTGCCGACCTAAGAAATTTGGTTAAGTGCTTGAAATGATTGGCTCCCCGGGCCGGATTCGAACCAGCGACCAACCGGTTAACAGAGGTTTTCTGTTGACTTTCTCTGCATCGTCTTGCGACAGCCTGAGACATCGGAAGCTTATGTAATGAAAAGAGTTTTTCTCCCCTTTGCGTCTCGCGTCGTCGCATCGCATCTCGACAAAGCGCGGGGATTTCTGTAGATCATTGTGTAGATCACGCGAACCGGTTGGTCGAGGGGCGGATGCCGCAGATCGAGCTTACGGACAAATTCTGCCAGTCTGCGAAGGCGACGTCTGGCCGAAAGGTGGACTATTTTGACACGCTAGTAAGAGGGCTCGTCTTGCGTGCTTCGGCAGGCGGGACGAAGTCCTGGTATCTAGTCTATGGCCCGCCGGCTAAGCGCCAATGGCTGAAACTTGGCTCCTATCCGGAAATACCGCTTGGTGGTGACCGAGGAGGCCGTCAGCGCGCGAGGGATGCGCGCGCGAAGGTGGGTAATGGAGGCGATCCGGTCGCGGACAAGAAGTCGCTGGCAGCGTCCCAGACCGTCGCCGACCTGGTCGACAACTACGTCAAGCGTCACGCCTTGACGAGGCGCTCGGGCGGTGAGATCGCTCGCCGCCTTCGCAAGAATGTTTCCGGCAGGGACGCCGACGGCAAGAAGTTGGAAGACAGTTCGGCCGGTTGCATTGGCGACGTCAAGCTTTCCGAATTGCATCGCCGCGACATCACGAAGACGATCGACGCCGTGAAGGATCGCGGAGCCCACGTCGAGGCGAACAGGCTCTTCGAAGACGTTCGCGCGATGATCCGATGGGCTCGAGGCCGGGGTGATCTTGATCAGAATCTCGTCGAGGGCATGCGCAAGCCCACCGAGACAGTTGAGCGCAATCGCGTGCTATCTCCCGACGAGATCAGTACGATGTGGGGAGCGTTGGCAAACGCGGATATGCGGGAGTTGACGCGGCGCGTCATCCGCCTGTGTCTTATCACCGCGCAGCGCGTCGGCGAGGTCTGCGGAATAACAGGCGACGAGCTCGACCTCGACGCCGCCCTGTGGACTATTCCGCCGATACGTTCAAAAAACAAGCGCGAGCATGCGGTCCCTCTATCGCCGTTGGCCGTCAAGATCATTCGCGACCAACTTGCCGATGTGAAGGCGCTTGCCGAGCGTAAGGGCAGGGCGATGCCGACATTTGTCTTCCCTGGACCTGGAGCCCATGCGCCTGTGACCGGTGCCGCGATCGCCAAGGCGATCAAGCGCGAAGAGATCATGAAGCGCGGAAAAGCGACGATCTTGGGCGTTGAGCCTTGGACCTCACACGACCTTCGCAGGTCGGCGGCAACGCACATGGAAGAACTCGGCTTCTCGCCGTTCATCATTAGCCACGTTTTGAATCACGTAAGCGCGACGAAGGCCAGCATTACCAGCCGCGTTTATGCCCGCTACGACTACATGAAAGAAAAGCGAGAAGCACTCGACCTTTGGGCCGATCGATTGGCAGGAATTGTGAGCCATGGCGCTGATATTGTTCCGCTCCGCTCGATGGCCGCATCCTGACTAGCGAGGTTTCGCTCAAACACACCCCGGGCGTGCGATAGCGGGGAAATACGCGGCGATCCGCGCCATCTGGCGCTCGCTCAGCAAAAAACAGCCGTGATGGATGACTTGCCCGTGCCTACGAGCCTTCGGAACGCCGTGATAAGCGCACGCCGACACCCCCGCCATTTTCAGGAATGAACTCGATGCCGGCATGCTCAAGCGTTTTTTGTAGGAGGTATCGCGTTCCAGTTTGAGGAACAGAACGGTCGTTTTCGAAATTGCGAATGGTAACAGCACTCGCGCCGGAACGGGCGGCAAGATCCTCTTGCGTCCATTTCAACAGCGCTCGTGCGGCGCGGCATTGAGAAGAATCCATGTCGCAAACTGCTAATAACTCCCGAAAATCGCAAGCCTTTTCGGAAAACGTTGACAGTGGCTTTCTAAAAACAGATAATCCTTTCGTTTTTAGAAAGCGGTCGCACCGAGTGAGCGAACACTCGATGCGGTCTGACCACAACCCCAGGTGTCATGGAGCTCGGATCATGGATGATTCCGAGAATAGCATGAGTTTGTCTTTCGTCACCCGACGGCGCTTGCTGGCGGGTACCGCCACGGCCGCCTTGGCATGGCCGTTCCATGGTAAGTCGCGGGCCGCCGAAGTGAGGGGCGGTAGCGGCGCCCCCGATCCGGCGCTTGTTTTGTGTGGGAACTGGCAGGATTTCCATGACGAGACACTGGCGCTGTGCCGCGAACAACAGAGGTTGGAGACACACCTCGCTAGGACGGTTGGGTTTCCCTGCGCCAAGGTACGGCTTTCCAATGGTACGGACTTAACGCTCCATTCCATGGAAGGCCTGAACGATGCCTGCTCTCCCGAAATTGAAGTCGAGTGGGGCAGGGCGGTTGCCGAATTCGCGGCACACCAGGCGCGTTGGGATGCTGCCGACGCTGAGATCAGCTACTCGAGAGCAGACGAATTGATAAGGCAGTCCGAAACAGCCGAACGTCTTCTTATGGATAAACTACCTCAGACAGCGGCTACTTCCATCGAGGGCATCTTAGCTAAGCTCCTCGTTATCCTGCATGACGGTGAGCATTGGGAGCGCCCCGATGATTTCCCTTGGCCGCATATCCGCTCGGTACTGAATGACCTCGCTCGCCACCAAAGTATCGATGCTAGGCTGATCGCCGGATCGATTGAGCAACCGTCAGATGACGGCTGATGGGCGTAGGGACGCAGTCTGCTTCGAAGGATGCTGGATCGGTGCCGCCCGGCCGCAGCCGCTTCGCGTAAGTCTGCTGCGTCAGCCATCGGGGATGGTCACAGCGCGGGTTTTGGGAAACAGACAAGCGGCCAGCGGTGTGCGGTTCGCTCCAAAGTTGCTTGCTGAGCAACCCATTTCGGATGGGCGCGGAGCCGACTATCGTTTCTGGTTTGCCGTGTTTGCTCACCCGGCGGCGACCCCTGCGTCTCGATGCAGGGCCAGCTTCCCTTACAGTGTGCATCACCCTCATAACTTGTCGCCCTCGTCTTGCGGACGCCACGAAACGGGATTGGTGATCCAGCGACTGATGTCGGATTCATGCCAGCCTGCACCGTGGACACTGATTTGGATCTGGCGCGGGAAGGTGCCCTCGGCGATCTTGCGATAGATCGTAGACCGGGACAGACCGGTCCGGGACAGGACGGTTTTCAGGCGGATGATCCGGTCTGGTTCGTGCATGATCGCGCTGCCTCCTGCTGGCTGTTCTTGATTACTCCTGATCCAGAGAGGACAGACACTTACGCGCGCGCAAGAGGTTTTCCGCCGTCGTCGTACCCCGGCCTAGAGACGGCGGCAAATGGGATAGGTTTAGAGTCCAATGCCACGGGCCGGCCCGAGGTCGATGCCGTGATTGAAGGCGAGTTCCAGGCCGAGACGACGGCCTGATTCGAAGGCGATGCCGAGGTCCCCCTTGCGGTTGGCGAGGATGGATTCAAGCTGCGGATCGCGTTCGAGGCTTTTGGCCATGTCGCCCATCGCCGATCGCGTGGCCTTGTAGCCTGACATGTCGCCCGCCTGATACTGGTGCTGGCTGGTCCGCTCGAGTTTGTGCCAGCGTTCCACGAAGCGGTCGGCACGGCGGCTCGGATCCGTGCGGATTTCGGTTTCAAGCTGGAGGGCGCGAATGGCGCGGTTGATCCGTCCATCAGCGGCCTCACCGACAAGCTCCGGGCTTTTGACATAAGCCGCCTCAGCATCGCGCCAGCCATGGGGCCGCACCTCGTCGAAGGCTTTTCGGGCGTCGGCCAGTTCGCGGAAGAGCGCAGGGCTGGCCTTGTTAGCGGCACCCTCGTCGCTGAATATCGCGTCCACGGCGCGGGCATGACGCACAAGCGCATCGGTTCGGGCTTTCCGCAACGCCGCTTGCCCGTCCTCGGTGGTCTCTCTCGCTGGCGCTGCGGATTCGAGGCGCACTTCCTCTCTTTCTGGCCTGCGCGTGGCGTCGAGGTCGGGCGCGCCATCTGCCGAAGGGCGCCAGCCATTAAATATATTGCG
Source organism: Mesorhizobium sp. M0621 (assembly GCF_040320745.1). Lineage (NCBI taxonomy): Bacteria > Pseudomonadati > Pseudomonadota > Alphaproteobacteria > Hyphomicrobiales > Phyllobacteriaceae > Mesorhizobium > Mesorhizobium sp. M0621. Next base: position 114,745 of record NZ_JAMYQF010000004.1, read on the forward strand.
TAGCCTTTCAGGCACGACCCTGCGCACGATCTCGGCAATATGCTCGCGGAAGGTGATCCCCCGCCGCTCGGCATAGCGCTGCGCCGAATCGGCGCGCTCATAATCTGACGCCATGTCCTTGGCCCGGTCGCGCGACAGGGTGCGGGTGAGCCGGTCCTGATCGGTGAAATCGTCACGGCCATAATGGAGGTCCGTGCTGTCACGGTGCCGCGACAGGGCGACGTAGCTGCCATGGGCGTCCATGCCCGGCGTCGCCAGCACATGGGTTCGGTCCACGGTCATGCCCTGCGCCTTGTGGATGGTCGCGGCATAGCCGTGATCGATCCGGTTGTAGTCCTTGGGGTCGAACCGAACCGACCGGCCATCGTCGGTGAGGACGGTCATGGACTGGGCGCTGACCTGCTCGATGGTCCCGAGCGTGCCGTTTTTGACGTCAAGGCCGCGCTCGTTGCGTAGGAACATAATGCGGTCCCCACTGGCGAAGTTGCGCTCACCGCGCTCGACCGTTAGGCGCACATCGTCACCCAGATCGCCGGCTTCACGTAACCGTTCGCGCGCCGACTCGTTGAGGGCGCGAACCTCGTCATTGGTGTGGGTGAGTATGATGCGGCTGCGGTCAGGCGATGCCTGCCGATCGCGGTCCCAGCGGTCGATCAGATCGCTGCGTGCTTGTTCCCGCGTCTGGGCAGCATGGACCATGCCATGAGTTTCAAAGGCCCGAATCGCAGCTCCGGCTCTGCCGGTCGCCAAATCGCGCGTGGCGTGGCGCTGCCAACCTTCCCGCTGGCGGCGCACCTCGCCGATTTCGATGCCGCCATGACGTTCGTGGACCGACCGGAACGCCGCACCCGCCTCAATGGCTTGCAACTGCTGCGGATCGCCGACCAGCACCACTTTCGCGCCGGCCTCGGCGGCATGGGACAGCACGCGCTCCAACTGGCGGGTGCCGACCATGCCCGCCTCGTCGAGGACCAGAACATCGCGCGAGGTGAGCTTGTCTCGACCCTGTTGCCAGCCATGTTCGATGCCGGCGATAGTGCAAGAGGCAATGCCCGATCCCCTTTCGAGATTTTCCGCCGCGATGCCGGAAAGTGCTGCGCCCCTGACCTGATAGCCCGCCGCTTCCCATGCCTCCCGCGCCACGCCCAGCATTGCGCTCTTGCCTGTTCCGGCATAGCCGACAACGATCCCCAAATCGCGCCTGTCCGTGATGTGCGCCAGCGCGTCTGCCTGCTCGCCCGACAGTGCAAGTCCGCGCGCTTCTGCTTGGGCCAACGCCGCCTGCCTGTCGGTATCGCTTACCTCATGGCGTTCCCTCTCGGCCATCATATCCGCCGCGTGGTGCAGACGCTGTTCGGCCTCGATCATCTGGCGGCTGGTGAAGCGATCCTCGCCCCTGCCATCCTTGCCGAGCTCGACCAGATCGGGCGCGCCGCGAATCGCGTCCATCACCTCGTTGAACTGATCGATCCCGTCGCTGTGCCGGTGCGCGAACTTTGCCGTGTCGCGACGCGTGAACGTCGATTGCTCAAGCGTGATCGCATCCAGCGCTAGGTCGGGATTAGCGATGATGCGTTCGCCATTGCCGCGCGCGATCTCGCGGTGCAACTCGGCGCGGTCGGCTTCGGTATTCTGATCCTCGATCCGATGCGCAGGCGCGCCGATCTGGCTTTGCGGCTCAAGCGCGAAGCCCTGCGCTTCAAGGCTGCGATGGTCGATGCACGCGTCTATGTCGAGTTCGGCCATGCGCTCATTGGCAAATTCGGCCCAACGTTCGCGCCACCTTTCGACCATTTCCGTCCGGTTCCAGTCTCGCACCTTCTGGCCGAAGCCGTCTTCGTTTACCGCGCGCATGGTCAGCATGACATGGGCATGGGGTTTGGGCAGGCCGTCCTCTGCCATGTCCCAATGCACATTGAGATCGGCAATCATGCCCCGTTCCACGAATTCGGCCTGCACGAAGTCGCGGGCAAGCTCGATACCCTGCGCCTCGCTCATCTCGCGCGGAAGGGCGAATTCGACCTCGCGGGCAAGCTGCGCATCCTTCCTGACCTCGAACGCCTCGACATCGTTCCACAGCCGTTCGCGGTCTCTCCATGCCTCGGGCGCCTTCTCCGGCAGCATGACTTCGGAATGGACGACGCCGCGCTTGGCGGAGAAATCATGGCTGCGATCAATGCGGTTGTCGCGCAGCCGCGAGGCCGAGCGGTAGGCAGCGGACGCAACAGCGCTGCTCCCTGCCTTGCGGCCAATGACCTTGACGTGAAGATGATAGATCGCCATCGCGACAGGATCATTTGCACGGCAAAGCGCACGTCGGCACGACGTATAAGCGCGCCCTCCCTCGAAAAAATCTCGGGAGCGACCAGCCCGACCTGAGCCGTCCCGGCAACCCTGGAGCATTTGGCAAAGTGCTCACCTATTATCATTGCATGGACAACTCATGGAGACGACGATGCGCAAACCACGGGACTTTGATGCGGAACTGAAAGTGTTGGAGGACAGGACGCGAGACCTTAACCGCCGCAAGGTGCAGCAGCTTGGCGAACTGGTGATCGCCACCGGCGCCGACGTTCTCAGCGCCGACGAACTGGCGGGCGCGCTGATCGTACTGGGCGAAACGAAAGATACCGGAAAGAGGGAGGCTTGGGCCAAGCGCGGGGCTGTCTTCTTTCAAGGCAGGTCGGGGCGAACTGCACAGGCGACTGACCGCGACCCTGACCGGACTCCGGCGCGATCGGAGAGACCACAACCGGCATCAGGCGGCACAGGCGCGGCATGACATGCGCACATGGCAGGTCGAGCGCCGTAAGCGCACGCGGCATCTGATCGAACTTGGCGGCCTCGTCATCAAGGCCGGGATTGTGGACCTCACCGGCGATGATCGCGCCACCATCCTCGGCGTTCTGCTCTGGATGGCCGACAAGCTCAAAAGCGATCAGGGTGAACAGTTCCGCGAGCTATGGACCGCAAAGGGGAAGCAGGCGTTCGAGGCGTACGCGGCAACACACAAAGGGGAAACGGAGTCTGAACCATCGGAGGCTGAACACATTGCGTTCCGCTCGTGAATCTTCAGGAAAGTTGTGGCGTATCGGCATGATAGTCGGCCGGGCACCGGCGACCACCGTTGCGCACCATTGTACTGGCGTAGGTGTGGCGGAACTCGTCACGTCCGACAGCTTGGCTTGCCCGAGCAGAGCCTTCCACGGACGATGGTAGATACCAGGATGGCCGAAAAGCACTATGCTCATCTGCCGCCGTCCTGCGTTGCCGACACGATCAGGCGGCTGGCGCCAGACATCTGATCGGGGGAGGTGGCTCGACGAAGGGCATACAATCATTTGCCTTAGGCATTAGGTGTCGGACGCCTCTTCCAACAACGCTGATTTGTCGGTCACAGCCTTGAATGTTTGTAGCATGGCGTCTGCGACAAAATTTTCGAGCTGGGTATAGAATGGGAATTTTATATCACAGACAGGTGACGCGATTCCGTCTTTGTAAGCCTCGAATTGTCCATCTGCTCGCTTTCGCTTGCTTCTCTCAAAAAGCTCACGATATCGCCGAGGCGATACGCCGTAAAAGTGATGAAACTGCACCGCTGGATATCCTTGGTAACGGCCGCGGTCACTGCTTTCGACCTGCAGTGAATCCGAATGTAGGTCTGACGCCAGGCTTTTGGGGTAAGGCTCTAAAAATATCACTTTGGAAATACCTGCTGCCACTATGTGTTTGGCGCACATGTGACACGGAAATGTCGTGCAATATAACACGCTCTCTCTGAGGGCATGGCCTAGCCTTGCAGCATCCGTGATCGCGGACATTTCGGCATGAACTATGCGACCATATTCCAAAGCGTCCATAAACTGAGAATCGAGCACTTTGGAATTTTCGAGCAAATCGTTGACGCTACGCTCGGGATCAATGATTTTGATGAGCTCGGATAGGATCTCTCTTTTTCGTTGATCATTTGAATCATGCTGTCGAACATACTCTCGGTCATCGTGGTCCTCGTCGTGCCAATAAGTTCCCCCTGTGGCCTTAGGAACCTCATTCGAACCGAGAGCTAGAATTTCACCGGTTGGCGAAAAAACGGCCGCCCCGACCTGGCGCGATAAATCGAGGGTTCGCAGTGCTGCCGCCTTTGCTAGGAACATGCCGTATTCCATGCGAGTTGGAGAAAGGGCATTCGACCCGAAAAGGAGTTCACAAAAGCGATCAATCTGCTTGTGCACGGATTGCTCTGCGTCTGTATTAATTATGAAATCTGCATCGTGAAAAATTTTGGACACCCGCTGGCCGTGAGGATGCCCAAGTTCGTGTTCATCCGCTTGGGTCAGAGCCTCAGCCTTATCACGAAACCGGTTAGGTCCCGAAGTGTTATCGTCGCTTGCAAAGCGCCGCGACAGATAGTCTACGCGCGCTCCTCTGCGGGAATAGATCGAAACTTGGTAAAATAGATCGCCGTAAACCGATCTCAGGAGATCGATCTCTTCCTTGCGCTTGAACTGTTGCAGCAGATAGACGACTTTGCTGAACTCCTCGATACCTTCCCTTTTTGGAAGACGCAGCCGTTTCTTGATGATGCGCATCACCGTAGCCGACGCCAAAAAAGCATTATCGCCGAAGCGCTCTCGCAATTGGTCCCCGTATGCGATGTGCGTTTCATAACGCGCATAAAGCGGTGTTTTCTTCAGTGGTTTGCTGGGTTTTACATATTTCTGAAAAACCGAAAATACGTCGGTAACTTTGAGATCGACGACGTGATAGCCGCGACGTTCAAAATGGACCCGAAAATCCTGCAGCGATTGTGTCATTTCTGCGCCCATAGGCGCAACAAAACCGATAAAGATCTCGGGAAATTTAATTCGCCTAATCGCCGCACTCAACGAACCATCTCCCTAGATATGTGTTATCCTCCGGCACGGAGCTAGGAGGCGAAAATGGCTGGAATGAACCCCGAGAGAAAATCCCAGGATGCGATCGAGCAAGCCAACCGCAAATTGCTTCAGGAAAATGATAAGCGGTTGGAAAAATGGAGAGAAGACCGCTTGAACTCGTTTGAGCGCGAAAGAGAAATTTCGGCGCAAAATTTCGCAAGACCGGCTGTTCGCAAATAGAATCGCCTGCGGGGCGGGCAGCGCAAATTTCGACCTCGCTTGCCGCATCTCGGCGATTGAGAGGCCACTTGTAGGAGCGGGGTCTGTTCATGCTGACCAACCTGGCCAGGCGCTGTCGACCATGGGTAGACCGGCGCAGTAGTAGTCGTCAACGAACCGCCCCGTAGCTCTGTCTCGGCATCGCCACATTAGCGCATAGTTCTGTCCGTAGAATTGGTCCCAGGCCACGCCATACGCCGTGCGAGGCGGCGGGTAATATCCCCCACCCCCGCCATTGTTGGCGGAAACAGCTACAGCAGCGCCGCCCACAGCAGCCACCGCAATCCCTGTCGCTACAGCATTGTCGGCCTGTACAAGCCGCATGCACTTGTCCGCCGTCGCGCCGCGGCGCACTAGCAGGGCTGCTACTCTGGTTCGATATTGCTCGTCAGTGCTGGAGGCCAAAACATGGCATAATGCCACGGTATTCATTGCCGTGAGATCGGATACAACAGGACTCGTTGAGCAGCCGGCCAGAAAAAGCGCGGCGCTCGCAAGAACTTGCAGTTTTTTCATTTGTTTGCCCCCGCGCAAATAATGGGGCAACTACGCCTCAGGAGTCCAGAGGTTGTTTTCTTCCCCGCGAGCATTGAAGCGCTGCAACCAACTCGTCGGGCGCTCGTTGACCTATGCTGTTGATCCCAGCACTCCGTGGTTGGCCCGCTGCTCTCCTTCAGCGTGGCGAGGTTTGTCGTCGCATCCATGCTGTTAAAGCCCGCAAAAGGGGGGTGTCGCAGGCGGCTTATTCTTTTTGCACTGGCGGTGCTGCCCTTCATGGCGAGCGGCTTCTGGTTGGCGGCCGAACTGGCTGGCGCCGGAGGTTGACTCGCAACGCCGTCGCAAGGCAGTTTGCCAGCGAGGGAATACGTGAAGAAGACATACGAAAGGCGGGTTCTGACCCAGAAGGATCGTCTTTCCAGGGTGGTTACTGGTCCGTCTGCCCCGCCCGTCGTAATCAACTGAAGACTGACTTTTACCGTCAATCAGCCCGCCGGCTCCGGTCGGCGGGCTTTTTCATTTCCGTTTGGGAACTCGATGATCGGGCCGTGAAGGAGAGGAGCCGGCAGTTCCCAGCAGCAAGCGTGGGTGCCTTTCAGCCGCCACCGTCTAAACCGCCGCCGCTGCCGCCCGCTTGGCTAAAGACAACCGGGCCGTCATGTTTGCGAACTTCTACCGCTACGACTCCGTCATCCTGCTGTCGAGCAGCGAACGACGCCTGGGCATGCTCCCTGGCGTCTTTCTCGGCATCGAAGGGTGTCTTTTCAAGTACACCCTGCTTGCCGTACCAAATCACTGTGTAGACCATCGTTACGATGCTCCGGGCCGCCGAGCGCGAAACTATGGGCCATGTCGCCGGGTGGGTCTATAGCCGACCGCAGTCGGCAACCCTGTCGAGACATCGAAATCATGTTGCTTGGGAAGGCCGGCGCCGCGCGGTGGGAGCTATTGGATCCAGCGCCGGCCAAGCGGACAATCAGATCCGCCGCCAGTCCTAAGTGGCCGATTCGCTGACCCGCCATTATGTGTTATCGCGGAAGCCTTCTATTGACCGAAGGTGCCTTCCCTACGAATCCGCAAGTTACGCGATTCGGCCCAGTCTCTTACGGTGTCCCGAGCAGCGGACCCATAGATCGTGATGAGGCGCGTCTCCGAGTGAGGGGATCGCGGTACACCTGGCGTCGACATCGTGCAAGAGAAGCGAGCGGCCCGTGAGGAGGCGAAAGCCGCAGAGGTGAAGGTTTACTCTGTCCACGTTCGACGCATCACAGTCAAGTCGATAAACGACTACATCGAGCGCCGACCGGCAGCAGAAGTGGTTAGGCTCGGCCGCACTGCAGCCCAGGGTGATGATCCATCAAGTCCGTAAACGGCCAAATCCGCGACCGAGCTAAACAATCTACGCCGCGAGAGCTGAAGCTCAACCGCAAGACTTTCGGCATCGGCCTCCCCCTACTTTGCTCCCTCGGACCGCAGAATGCGGCGCTCCAGATTGCGGCGCCGGCGCTTTTGTTCCGCGGAAACGGCCGCAGCCTGCTTCAGATAAGCCGCCTTTTCCTTTCCCTTCAATTTCTTGGCGAATTCCAGCATCGTATAATACCAGCTGTGATGCGCGGCTGTATCCGTCGGCTCAATCTCCGCAGCCCGGCGGTATTTCTCAAATGCCGCCTTATAGGTCTTGGCGGCGCCGGTTCTACGGGCGAAATCGGCCAGCGCATGGCCCCAGCTCAGATAGACGCTGTAATAGTTTGGATTAGCCGCTCCCGCAGCCTGGAAATGCACCATCGACTTCTTAAACAGCACGAGGTCGTCCGTGATCCGCGCCAAATCATGTAGTGCCTTGGCAAAATTGTTGTGAACGACGTCCGGCGTCCGGGTGTGTCGGAGCGCCGCTTCGTAATGGCCAAATGCTTCTCTCAGTATCCCATTGTCGTTGCGGGGATATTCTCCGCGCGCCAGATCCGCCAGCGCATTCGCCAAATTGTTGTGGGCGTCTGAAAATTGAGGATCTATTGCCAGTGCGGCCCGATATTTCACGACGGCGCGGTTGAGCAGGGCTTCCGCCGCCCTAGTCATCACTTCCAGTGCACCATCCCGGACTGCCATAGACAGGTCGAACAGGACATTGCCCCAGTTGTAGAGGGCATCAGCTTCTGTGCCCCGAATTTTCGTCGCGATGGCGAAATGCTCAGCGGCTTTCCGATAAAGGTCACGATCATCGTCGATTTTCGCCGCTGAGTGCGCGCGATCGCCCAGAATCATTTGGGACCAGCCGTAAGTGTCCCGTTCCCGTTCGGTCAGCTTCTTCAGCTGCCGGCCCTTGAACAACGCGGCAACGCGCTCATGCTCGCCTGCGAGGAAATAGTATTCGGCAGATAGGGCCTGCTCTTGGCCTGCGATCAGCGCGTCGAGCTGGGGCCGTATGACGGCGGCGACGTCAAACCGGCTTTCGCGGACCCCAGGCTCGTCGTCCAGATTGTTTCTCGGAGCTTTGTAGTCCTTCAGCATCTGAAACATAGATTTTAAATGCGAAAACGGCTGCGTTACGAAACGCGGGGGAAAGCATCCGAGCTTTTGAGCCAACGTGACGAAGAAATCATCGGCATCCCAATCACCCAAAAAGTGCGTGCCGCGTCCGGGGGTGAGGAGCTGGTTGGAGACATGGGCCGGCGGCGTCTTTCCATAGCCTACCCAATAGAGCCCATACTCGAACGTCCTAACATCGGCCAGAAGATCAAAAACCGGATCGTTCTCGCCACTATAACCGACCACAATCCAAATCCGGCCTTTGTGCGCATCCTCGAAAACAGGTTTCACATAGCGGCGATGTTTGTTCACCTCTTCACGCGTGTTGAGAAGCACAAAGCCATCACGCTGGCCATGGAGATGGAATATCGACTTTTCACTCACCTGGTCGGGATTGAAAAGATGCGATGCGGCGAAGTCATAAATCGCCGGGAACGAATTTATAAGTGAGCAGGCCCTGGAAACGAGAGGATCAAAATTGGTGGTAAGTACCCGATCGACAAAGTCGTGATCAATAAGTTGAGCCAGCGCGAGGTGGGCCCAATTGATTTTCGCATTGTCGATGTATCCGCCAATAAGGTCGCGCCGGACCCCCCGGTCGAGAGCTGCCATACAGCCAGGATAGTCTTTCGGGGTCGCACGCGCGTAGGCGGCAGGATATGTCGTCCTAATATGCTCTACCACGGCACCTGCCGACGGAATCCCCGCGCTGATCGAAGAGCCAGCACCGAGTAGTACGGTGCATTTTCGCGTTGTGCCTGGTTTCGGCCGCAGCGCCTCTACAATATCTTCTAACGTGCGTGGGGGCGTTGGTGTCAAACTATTCTCATGTTGGAATTGAGTGCATCACGCCTCAGGGTCCAAGCGTTTCAAAAAGGTCTGCCGGCAACCCATTGCGCTGATAGAATGCGAGGAGTCTTGGAAGAATGCCATAGGGTCCGTCCGCCGACCGCACATCAACTTTAGCCCCTGCCATTTCTCAGGTGGCTATGCCGACCGACTGGTGACCTTGCAATTTGTCGATGCGCTCTGGGCCAAGGTAGGCGCTGTAGAAACTAAGAGAGCTAATGGCAACCACAACCAGACCTTCACTCAAAGTCCCCCCGGGTGAGGTTTCGTTGGCGGATTCCAGCCGTCTTTGTTAGCACAAGCTCTCACACGGGATTCCGTCCTTGTCGCGATCGAGCTTTCCGCCCCAAGAACAATTGGCCAGGTACCAATTTGCTTCATCGCACGAACTGATCTGCGGACAGGTTCGCCGCGGCTGGCAGGAGTAACTTTGTGCAACTTGCCTGCTGATGAGGCCTAGGGGTTGGCGGGTAGCCGGTCGAGTGCCATCAGGGTGCGCTGCGCGCCATTCCCAAGGCGTCTGAAACTTTCCGGCCCAAAGGCCGACCTTAGCCGCCTCGGCTCTCCCCTGTTCTTTGGCATAGGCCCCGTTGCTGTAGCGGGGCCAGTCCAGCGCCTGGCCGTGCTCGACCATCCATGAGGCAACACTGGCGCCGTCTGCACGCCTGCAATTGCCAACGAGGCGGTCATAGCGATCCCAGGAGACAAAGGAGCACCGCACGGGCTTGGAGGTCGAGAGGAAGCTGTCGAGCGCTTCTGCCGCTCGTCGGCCGCAAGGGTACTCGAACCCCTTAGCATTGCCGCAGTACTGCTTGCTCTCGGGCGCATCAATGCCGTTGAAGCGGATGCGCCGTCCATGGATTTCGATGGTGTCGCCGTCGATCACAGACGCAATACCGGCGATGGGCTCCGACTTCGGGCCGAACGAGTTCGACGCGGTGATCATCTCTGGCCAACTTTCGCTGTTCTGGATGGCGGTTTGGGCGACTAGAGCGCCAGCCGCAACGACAGTCACCAAGGTCAGGCGCAGCGGCACACTCGCCCATTGGCGCGCACGGCTATGCTTGGCACCGGATCGCTTTCGCCATTGAGCAGATCGATTGCCGTATCGGTATTTATCCAAGCCCTCGTCCCCCGAAGAGAGGATGCGTCTGTTTTAATAAAGAGTCTAGAAAGCGACGTAGCCGTTGAAGGCAGTCAACCGCAATTGGAAAACATCCATCGGGCGATAGCCGAGCTCAGGCCCTGATCTTGTCACTGGTCCGGGGAAGGGCTGGAGCCAAGCCGGCCCGCGTCATGGTCCCACCATGGCGCCGGCTTTCATGCTCGGGCCGGCGACCAATTCAACTGCGGGTCTCCTTGACGCCCGACGTTACGCCCTTGAACGGAGACGATGAGGTCACGTTGTCGAGCATAGCGCACATCTTGTTCGGACCGTCAAAATTAAAGCCTAGACATCTCTGATCAGCGGCGCAGGCCAATACGCAGTCGGCATAGCCGCTCCGCACATTGGCGTAAGCGCCCCCAACGACTACCGTGTCCTTGCCGAAAACGAGGCTGGAGTACTGGAGATTCGCCTTGATTGCTCCCTTCGCCGCCATCACTGCGTCAGGGCTCCTAACCAAAATTGACCCGTTACTCTTCATGAAACAGGCGGCATGTTTCTTATCGTAGGTGAGTGCTAAGCAGCGGCGATCTGCTTCGCATTGGGCTTGGCACTGTTCAAGCGAGACATTCCAAGCAGGCATACCCGGCAGATCGTTTCCGATCGCGTCCCATCCTTCCTGCACAGACAGTACTTCGGCCGCCGCTGCTGCTTCTTTCCGCTGATCGTCCATGTCAAAATCGCTTGGCGCGAAACTGGCCTCGTCGAGCCAGAGGCAACGGCTGGCGAGTTCACGCGCCGACTTGTCGTCAAGGCCTACCGATGCGAGTGTCTCGTTCGACGACACCGGTGCCAACGGCATCGATGTAGGTGAGGGTCTGTTGACAAGGCTTACCTGAACCTCGACACCGGTGTTTGCCAGCTTGCGCGTATAACACCAAGCGGTGTCCCAGGTTGGAGCTTTCTCACTGTCAAAATGATGGCCGGACTCGAGTTGCCAAGTGCTGCCAGCGTAGGTGACTTGGCGATTTGCGAACTTGACGAAATCGAACGTATCTGGATTGGCGGGGTCTGCGGGCGGCGGTGTCGGCTGCTCGATTGGCGGCGACTTCGGCTTATCGGTCTTATCCTTCTCGGCGATTGTGTCGCCGCCCGAAAGTCTATCGTCCGATTTCTTCGTCTCGTTTGGCTCGTTCTCTTTCGGGTTTGGCGAATCGGTTGCGACCGGCGGCTCCGGTTGGGCCACCGTGGGGTCGCGATCAAAGACCAGCCATACACCCACGCCGATCCCAATAGCGGCCATTGCGACGGCAGCGCCGCTAGCCATTCGCCGAAATGCATTGGCGCGAGCGATCTTGTCGTGCGCAGCTGCTTCTGCCTGCAGAGTTGGAATGGCCGACCGTTTGATCTGCAGATCGATCGCTTGTTCGAGCAGCTTGGTGTTATGTCGTACGAGCACGTCTACCACCCCGCTTCGCCGCAGTGGCCGGCTCGTTAAAATCTAATTGCAGTTCGCCCTCCAGGGCATTCTCCATCTCTTTTTGATCGTATTGCCCTTTTGCCGAAACCTTTACTAGATCGATTACTTCCGGAGGCAGTTCCCGATCTAACGCCCGTCGCAGCGCCTCCGGGTCGTCAGTAAGGATAGGCACATAGAGGATCTCTTTGACGATCTTCTCGACTTCGACAGGAACCTCGACGTGCTTTTCTACTTCTCTGTCGAAAGGCACCTGCACGGGTACCTTCCGGACACGGCGCCACCGCCAGCGTAACAGCATTCGACGCAACAAACGCGAGAGTTTGCTGTCACGCTGAACCTCGGGCTGTGCGCCGATGCGTTGTAGGGCCAGCGCAACCATCGCCGTGATCGGCCCCGCTAACGCAGCGATGAATGCAAGCGAGGCGAACCAGATCGTCGATACCGTGCCAGCCTGAGCGTCTGTAACGTCTTCTGGCTTCAGCCCGTACCAGCGAGCTGCCAGCCTACGGATCTGATCGTTGCGAGCGACTGGGAGGCGCTCTGTTTCCAGGCGGCTGAGTTCCGTTGCGATCGCCTCTTGCCGCTGCTGGTTCTTGGCGAGCGTCTCCGACTTGCGAGTTGCGGCTTCCTGAGCGGCCGCTAGCGCAGTACGTGCCTCGTCAAGCTTACGATCCCAATCGGCCGCGGTGCCGTCGTAGAGCTTCTCCAGATCGTTGCGCCTAGCCTCAAGTCGCTGTTTGCCTTCAAGAGTCATCGGAGGACTATCTTTTCGCAGCCTCTCATATTCCGCGCGGGCCGCGGCGACTGCGGGCTCCAATTCTGCCAATTTCGGCGCGAATTCGACCTCTTTTTTCAGCCGCGGATTGGCTAACTTGTTCAGCCCTTCTTCGTTGCGCTGCACTGACGCAAGATCGCCTGTTTCTCGCGCGCTCTTTATACGATCAACGTAGCTATCCCGCTGTCCCTCGAACTGCTCCACGGCGTCCTTGATCTCTCGATCGCGCCGTTCCACGAGCGCGCTTAGCGCTGCTTGTTTCTCCCCAAGAAACTCTTTTGCTCGCGCTGCCGCTGGCGACAGGGTGGTTGCGGCCTGCAGCTCTTCGTCAACCTCTGTTATCCTTGCACGCAATTTGTCGCGCTCGACGTCAGCCAATCCACCGAGCTGCTCCAGATCACTTCGGGCCTTTGCCTCGTCGTCAGAGTTTCGCAAACTTTCGGCTGCCGCCTTCAGATTATCGAGCTCTTGCTGGAGTGCTTTAGTCCGGTTGGCGAAGTTGGCATACTGCACCTCGCGCATTGTGCTGGCACGCTCCAATCCCAGAAGGACTGTCTCAAAAGTGATGCCGGCCAAAACGAGCAGAAAGGCCAAGATCACGGGCTTCCAAATCCACGATGCGCCGAACAGAAGAGTGGCGATTGGAATCTTCGTCAGCTCGGCAATGGCGATCATGAAGAATGGGGCACTTGCAAGCACAAGATCCATCGAGTTCGCGGCCTCATTGGCAACGAAGCCGCGGTAACTCAGAGCGACGCCGGTTGTTAGGCCGATGATCGCCGCAACGATTTCAAGTGCCCACGCACCGCGATACGTCCACTGGCCATAGCTCGCCAGTTTCTGGCTCATTGCCGTGTACATATACAAGTCCCCACCCTTACCCAAACCCATCTTGACATGCGACGCTGGTGTTTGCAGCAAAATTTACGGCTAGATGCAGCGTAACTTCGAACAGAGTGAATAACGGCGATCTGGCAACAAATTTGTTACGTCTGCTAGCCTGATTTATTTCGGGTGGCGCCCTGTCTCGGCAAGCGCTTCGTTACGGCGCGTGTTTTGATTGTTCCCCGACGAGCACCAAGGCCAAGGTCAAGGCGCAGGGATGGCAAAAGGGATCGGCGACTTCCCTAGGCGCGACCCTCCGCTGCCGTCAATGGAGCGGGGTCCTTGGCGCCTGTGCAGCCATGGCGTGTTTTGCGCAGAATTAGTTTCCTGAGCGGCCGCGTTCACTCCATATCCGGAACGTCGCCACTGACGAATAGCGTGGTGGGCGGCCCATAGTCCCCTTGCGCTGGGTCTGCATCGCGGCTCCAGGCGATAACCCCGACATGATTGGAAGACAGCGCCTTGGCCGTGCGGACCGCTCGCCTCGCTTGGCTGATCGGTCGGGCCGTAAGCGGTGAATAGTTCACCCTCATCGCCGCGGTCGAACGCGACCACCACGATCAGCTTGGGCTTTTTCTGGAGCAGGATGTTGTCAGACATTGCAGCTAAGCGCTTCCGTCGGTGATCCTTTCATTGTCGAGCGCGTACGGCACAGGTAAATAGGCGTTGGCGATGAGCCAATCGCCTATGATGGTCTGGACGAGTTTGGCTTCGAAACGCCCATTTCGGCTGCGAGTCCGGCGAGCGATTCATTAACCTTTGGGTCTAGGTCGAAGCCCTGCACGTTTCGAAGCATCAGAGCGGCCCGACGGAGCACAACTTGCAGGTCTCCGCGGGAGACGTCTGCGATGCTGTCTGCGGCTCTCTCCAAATCGACCGCGATACTGAGGCGGGTCATTGGTGCATCCCTCCTGAAAGGTATCGCTCGCCTTCGCGGCGGTGCTTCATGCAAAACCAGTGCGAGGGCTGACGCGGCTTAGCAAACCCGAACCCTGCATCTTTGCCGCAGCCGGCGTGCTCGCACGCATGATTGTCGACGCGTCGAGATTGTGCGGGGCCGCTTGGCATGCCTTGGGTAAGCCGTGATGGTTCATCGCTCATGTTGAAAGATTCCACGAATCGACTTGACGGGCAAGGAAAATGTTCCTCTTTTGTTCACATGGCGCACGATGCGATCGACACGCTGGGAAAGGCGACCCGACACAACATGCTTGCTTTGGATCGAAGCCTCTCATTGTTGCAGCGCTGGCAGAGAGTGTAGCCGCCGGCGCCGCGGCGGCTGGTGCGATGTCTCATCTCGGAAGGGTGAGCAAGCTTCCCATTTAAACGGCCGTTGTCGAAGAAGTGCGGCATGTCGGCGTGCCGTATGCTGTCCGCATTGAACGCCGCCTGGTGATCGAGCCGAACGGCGACGAAGTCGACTTCAATGGCTCGAGGGGATTACGACGGCGGCGAGAACGACCAGCCCGGCCTGATTTCTGGCAGGCAGGGCGCCTAAAAGTAACACGCTGCTAACTTTGGCCCGCTGCCTCCCGGTGGCGGGCTTTTCATTTGGCGGTGGGGACTAGCGGATTAGCGGGAAAAACGCCGTCGCTTTCGAGTGTCAGCAGATGTGGTAGGGTTGATGTCGGCGAGTAGTAGAGGTCCAGCAACAATGAGTTTGAGACGAACCAGAGCTTACGGCGCATCCGGCTTGGTTCTAGCGGTTTGCACTGTGTTTGCTTGGCAGAACGCCACTGCCGCTCAAAATTGCGACGCAGCCGCGACGCCTGGCGTCGATTGGCAGAACTGTGACAAAAAGCTTCTCATCCTAAAAGGACAGGACCTGAGCGGGGCGAATCTCTTCGGTGTTGATTTCACTTCGACCGACCTCAGGAACAGCAATCTCCGTGCGGCAAATTTTGAGAAGGCAACGCTTGTGCGTGCTTCCCTGGCCGACTCGACCGCCAAAGGCGCCCGGTTCGACAAAATCGAGGCCTACAGGACCGACTTCAGCCGTATGGACGCGCAGGGCGCTGTGTTTGCGAGCGCGGAAGTGCAGCGCTCGAATTTC
The DNA here is from genome assembly GCF_040320745.1 of Mesorhizobium sp. M0621. NCBI lineage: Bacteria > Pseudomonadati > Pseudomonadota > Alphaproteobacteria > Hyphomicrobiales > Phyllobacteriaceae > Mesorhizobium > Mesorhizobium sp. M0621. Next base: position 130,072 of record NZ_JAMYQF010000004.1, read on the forward strand.
CAGGACGCCAATCTGACCAATGTTGATTTCACAAAGGCGGAATTGGGGCGAGCGCAGTTCCATGAAGCCGATATCAGCGGCAGCCGCTTTTCGTTTGCCAATCTCGCGCGGGCGGACTTTCGAGGAGCGACGTTCACCGCGCCGATAGACTTTGACCGCGCTTTTTTCTTTCTGACCCGTGTCGAGGGCCTAGATCTTTCCAATTCGGCGGGTCTGTCCCAGTGGCAGCTCAACATGGCTTGCGGAGACGCCCGGACCGAGTTGCCTTCTGGCTTGACGAGGCCTGAAAATTGGCCCTGTCAATTCCAGCAGGAATAGTTGTCGGCAAGCCGCCTATGATGGCAAGGACGCCGACGGGACAAGTGGATCATAACGGCGAACTCTGAAGATGATTGTAAAATCAATGTGTTAAGGTGTAAAGAACATACAAAGGAGATCATATCGCTTTACGAGAGCGGCTTGGACAGGGTCAGATTGCCAGAATGATTGGAATAGGAGCAACTTCTGTCCATCGCGTTCTTGTCGCATCGGGCATCGAAAGGCGACCGACAGGTGGCCAAAAGAAACGACATTCATAGCGTGTGCGGGAACGGTGCAGAGGTTAGCGCCGAATTCAAATGCGGCTTTTGAACGAACGAATCCTTTTGCCACCGCGCGCCCGCAATGACTAATTCCTTGACGGATGCCCGCCACGGGGGCGGCGTATGCTGAACACGAGATTGTGACGCATGATGGAGTGGAATCAGGGGGCTGGTTCTTCAGAAGCTTCAATTTCTTACGGCGCTCTAGGTCGCGGGTGCACGGAGTCTGACAACCGAAAAGCGGATCTGACACGCGGACCGCATCGATCGCCCATAATCGATGCTTTTGCTGGTTGGCGTCGCGCTTCCGGCATGTTCTCATTCTGGCAATGCTGCTCGCTGAAATCGCCAACCGGGCAGGTTACGAGTTTTCCTTTTGCACTCACTCCGGGACTTACTGTGATCGAGCTTGACCGTAACGTGGAGCGAATCCTTGGAGGGCTGTGGGGCCGCGGCATCGACTCGGCCATGCGTAACGTCGCAGATCGGCTGAAGTTCATTAAGCCGCTTGAGCCGGGTGTTGGAGCCGCCGGTCAGTGACGATTGGATCCACGAGATCAAGTACGACGGGTTCCGCACCCAGCTGATCCTTGACTGGGCCGGCGGCAGAGCTCTCACCAAGAATGGGCACGATGGTCGAAGCGTTACTGGCCTATCGTCGCTGCTCTTGAACAATTGCCCTTCAAAGAGCTGATCCTGGATGGTGAAATGATCGCGCCGGAACCCGATGGCCGGCCGAATTTCCACGAGATGCATTTCCGCATGGTCTGGAACGCCGAGCAGCTAGCCTTCGTCGCCTTCGATATCCTCTACAAGAACGGCGAGGATCTGAGATCACGGCCGACGATCGAGCGGAAGGAGATCCTGTGGGATGTGGTGAAGCCCGCGAAGGGTATCATTCAGTACAGCGAGGATGTTGAGGGCGGCGGCGCCGAGTTTTACGCCGCTGTCCAGGAGATGGGGCTGGAGGGAATGGTCTCCAAGCGCCGGGGAGGGCGGTATCTCAGCGGACCATCCGACTCCTGGGTCAAGACGAAGTGCTGGGAGGTCGGCGACTTCGAATTGATGGGCATCAAGAGCGAGCCAGGCAAGCAGACGACAGCTTTCGTTGCGCGCGACGGCAAATATGCCGGCTCCGCCACGATTACGCTGACAAAGCAGTTGCGAGACCGTTTGTGGCAGTGGATCCAGAAGGCGAAAGCCGACAAGCCGGTTGGTGTGCCCAAAGGCCGTGGCTGACCCCGGTGTTGAGTGGGTCAAGCCGGGCATCAACGCTCGCGTCAGGTACCTGCGTGGCGAGAACAAGCTTCGCTACGCTATTCTGCAGGGGCTGGTCGAAGACTAGGTTTGTCGGCTACACAGAGACATCTTGGTGGGAGGGACTAATACTTGGACAAGGAAAATATCGAGCCGACAGAGGCTATGTTCGGGACTGAGGGGGAACTCAACGATAACGATGGGCTTCCCAAAGAGGGTGCGGAAATCGCCCAGGGAGCAGAGGCCCTTCAGCAGGAGAAGGAACTGGATCGGGAAACCGCCCGCTTTAGGGCGAATGCCTTCGATCGGGCATCAACATCGCTCGTAACAATCGGCGTCTTTACGCCGTTGGTCAGCCTCCTCTATCGCTCAACACTCCTGGCATTCATGCAGACCCAGGAACTCGCGATGGCCGTCATTGGTTGTCTGCTAGTTGCTTATCTCCTACATTCGACAGGAAGAGGCATCCTCGAAATGGGATACAGACCATGAGCCCTCCTTTTATAATCGTTTTGATTGCCCTCGCTGCCATTCTCGGGTGGGCATTCATCACCAAAGCCAGGTTTGCGCAACATTTGAAGGATCGTAAGGAGCGCGAGAAAGCTTTGGGGGAGCGCGCCGAAGCCTACCGAGCAAAGCTGAACGAGAAGAGCGAGGAACTCCGCAAGAACCTAGAGGAGAAAGCTCCACCAGGGCCGAATGACATGTTGGTTCCTCACGCGTCTACTGATTTCAGTCGGTGGTGGACGTTGGGCAACGCAGTTGATGTGGACAAAATGCAGGAATTTGTGCGCACCACGACTGCTCTCAGGGAACTCAACCGTAACCTGGATCAATACCGAGCTATGACGTTTCTCGATGGACGATATCTCGGCCTCAGAAATCCCGCGAGCAGTTTGGAAGTCTATAAGAGGATTGCAGAGGACCTTATCGCCGAACGAACTGGCTGGGTGATGGGCGGCGTCCTGCGGGAACCGGTGGGGAAAACCGCAAAAAAGGTCGTCCGGGCACCCAAATAAGCCTTGCCTCTATTACGACGCCGGTTTGTTAGCCTGTCGCTTCGCAGCGCGGGCCAGCTCCTTGGCGCCGGCCGTGGGGTATTCCTTCTTCCCGCCCTTGAGCAGGTTCTTGCCGATGTTCTTGTTCGTCACCGGCTTGCAGCGCTTGTAGATGTGGTTGGTGTGGGTCATTTCGGATACTCCGGGTGATAGGTGTAGAGGATGCCGGTGGTCTCGATGCCACGGGCGGCCACGCGGTTCCAGTTGGCCAGCATGCGGAGGAAGCCGAGCTCGCCACACGAGCCGATCGCTCGAAACACGTCGGCGTCCTCGATCTCGACCGCTTCCATGTGGGCGAGCCGGGAGGCCTTGAAGGTCCAGCGAGCGTAGCGGTGGATGGTCACCGCCACATCTCCCGCACCAGTTCCTGGTTCTTGCGGTGGCACCAGACAGCGAACTTCTTGCCGGAGTCGACCGCCGCGCTGGGCCAGTCGGAGGCGCGGGCGACGACCAGGTTCTCGATCTCGTCGTCGGCCGTGCCGACATGCTGCCGGCCGATCAGCCAGCGGATCTGTTGGAGCGGGATCTTGGGATGGATCTTGTGGCGTTTGCCGTCGAGGGGTGAAGGATTTCACGCTTGTTCTCCATCCGTTCAGGGCGTAGGAATTTATTCCATGCGCGTCAGCCCACCCACGATCGAAGAGTTCGCATTCCACATTGAGCTGTGGAGCGATGACGATCTGCGGGTGGATGAGACGTTGGCCGTGGCGAAGAATATTCGCGTGGCTCAGGCGGCCTACAACGAGGCCGTAAGGGGGCAGGAGGGCCGCATCGTGAAGTTACGACACGGCGCGCGGGTCATTTTGACCGATGAAACACGTCGACATCAGTCAAGCTAAGAGGAACATCCGAGCCACGCTCGGCACGCTGGAGGAATGGTATGTCCTCCTGGGCTATTGCTATGCCTGCGACCACATTGGGATGCTCGACCGATGGGAGCTTCAGCGCCGGCTCGGTCGAGACATCCGGATCAAGTCATTGGAAGTGAGCTGGTCTGCACCAAGTGCGGAAACTGTCATCACAACGGTTCTACATAGCGAGGCAGAAGCGCTAGTCGCGCGTCGTTGCAGTTTTCAGTCATTCCTTTGGACCGTGGTCACGCCACAGATCCTTGAAAAACCACTTTGTAACACGGAACATGTGGCCGAGAGATAGCAGGTTAACGCGTGAAACTCGTAGCAGATGGATTGCATCAGCAGCTAAATCCGCTGTCGCCATTGCGCGTTCGGGATCCAAAGCGCGACGAGCGCTCTCGAAACTGCCACCTGTAGCAGATTTGTAGAGTTCTTGCATTCCGGTTTGGTATTCGGCGTGGCGGGGTCCGCAAATGCGGCTGATTACCTCGTAGAGTGCGGTTGTGCCGGCGTGAGTCACTCTGACCTTCGCTGCCAAGAACGTTTCTTCTTCGAGATCCTTCGGCGTTTTCAGCCAATAGCTTTGAGCGGCCTCGCTCAATTTCTCAATGTCCTTGATGTGCTCATTGATCAGCGCGCTTTCCTCAGACCGAGCGGCCCGGTACTGTTGAAAAATTACACCCGCCAGAAAGCTGACGAGTGCGATCAAGACCTTGTCCATTTACGAAGCCAGCTGGGTGTGGACTTCCACACGCGCTTCGTCGATTAGCGCTACGATCATATCCCTAAAAAAGAAGAGGTGAGGTTTGGTACAGCGAATGCGAATTATCCGCCTCACCACGTCTTTCGGGAATATCCCGTAGCGGATGAGGCCGGCGAAGGACTCCTCCAAAAAAGATGAGCCGAAAGACCTGACGCCATCGATATCAATCGTCAATTCCTCGGAAGACCCGCTCTCGAGTATCTGTTTGATACGCGGCACCAGATATTCCTCTCGGAAGCGCTCACCATTGTGCGCGCCGTCTTCGGGAAAACGCCCCGCGGGGTAGGTGTAAAATTCGTTTGCAACATCAATTTTCATGGTGTGCGTCCTTGCTGGGGAAGCCTAACGGACCACTCGACAAGCGTTCCACCGATAGAAGAAGATAGAGCACCAGAGGTAAACCGTCCATTATGGGTTCGTTTGCACCAGCCGCCGCGGCTGAAAATGCTGAGGTTGCCTTCTCCAATCCGCGTCAGGGCTTCAAACATTTGAGGCAAGCCGAGACCACGATGCCGCTGATCGGTCCGCGAGCCTCCGTATCGCATTGCTGCCCGTATATAAATGGGATCGTCTTCAAATGGATGACTACTTGAGGGACGGTGAAATGCCTGCTCCACGCGACGGCGGATTGCCCGCTCCAGATACCCGCGGACTTTCTCTAATCTCTCAACCTTTGGGTAAGTTACAGGTATCGTCGCGCCTTGGTCGTAGACGACCACTGTCAAGGAGTTGTCCAAACGATCTGCCGTCGCCGTTACCCAGAGGCTGTTGATATGCTTGTCTGGGATTTCCATACCATCCGCATAAGCATGATGGATCACGTTCGTGATCGCCTCGCTCAGCCCCGTCAGGAACTGCACAAACACATTTTCGGAGAGATTGTCCGTCGGATCGAGGAACAGGCCTAACTGTGTTAACGCCTGGTCGATATCCTCAAGCGCGTCAAGATTTTGCGCGCGGACGATCCGCATGGTTCGGGTTTTCCCACTGTCACTTACGACTGGCCGCACTTTTTTCTCGATGCCAAGTATCTCGAAGAAGCCAAGCTGCGTGAGTTTGGCGTATACCTGTGGGTTCCATTTATTCAAGTTTACCGTGGGGGGCACGACGCCGATCAAGGTCGAAATACGCTGATATTCTGCCGCCAAGACTATGGAAGCTGCGGTAGAAATGTCGCTAAGCTGTCCAAAATCGTAATAGGTCGATATTCGCGGAAGCGCCGCCTGTGGACGGTGCACGAAGCCGGCGTTGGTACCTATCGCCCTTTGAAAACCCTCTCGGAGCCCTGCGAAGAAGCGATAAGTGTCGTTGGGGTTCTCATCGAAGCAGAGGGGAGAGGGCGGCTTGCGTCCTGCTGTTGCGGAAATAGCCCATTCAACCTCCCCGCCTTCCCAGATCTGGACACGATAAGCTATCCGACGAACTGTAGAGGGCCGCTTAATTGGCCCCCAATCACTCGGTTTCGGAATACGGTGGCGACGTCTTTCCTCGTTGTGAGATCGGAGTGCGAACCAGCGTCTTCGTGTCTTGTCCAGTTTTCTCAAGGCGCGTCCGTTTTATGCCAACCCGATCAACTGCTTTTGTATTTGTTTGCTCACAAAAGATACACGTTTCAGCAGAATTGGTACGATCGTCTTCGGTGGTGTCTCAGTTTGAATTTCAGAAGTAGGCAGGAAGTTGCCGCTGGGGGTGTCTACTAAAACCGACCGCGTCCCGCCAGGCGCGAAAACTTAATGAGGGTGCCTAGGTTTCAAATATTATATTTTCGAACGAATTGGCGGGGTAACGGGGCTCATTTGTAAGTCGCGTTAACATCGTCTATTGTTTTCCGTGAATAACCGAGGGGAGGAGGATCTCATGAACGACGAAATCGATCTATTCGGCGAGGACGGTGACAAGCTCTCTGACGCCGAATTTGGCAAACAAGTTAGGTCATTCCGGCATCGCCTCGCGGTCAAGTCCGAGACAAACTCCCTAGAGAATTCAAATAGGCAAAGAGAGGGTATTAGCCCATTACAAGACTTGCGCACTGTCATTGGCTTCAACGACTTTAACAGAAAAGTATATTGCAATGTTTCGAATGTCTCACTTGTTTTGACGCAAATGGTCCGCGACGATGGGCCGCAGCTCGGCGGCAGTTACGATCTTTACTTCCATCAAGATTGCACCAGCAGATGGAATGCCGGTGAAGCTAACTACGACTGGTACTTCAACGTCAAACTGTGGAACTCAACTGTTCAGAAGCCGGAAAATCTGTTAATTTCAACCAGCTGCGGTTGGTGGGTGCACGGATGTGGGAAGATGGATGCTCACTCATCGGGTCAGTGGGTTGATGGCACCATTAGGGGGCAGGACATCCGGTCTTGGCAGACGGGTTTGCTGACATGGACGAGTCTTAGCTCTGTACTTGGCTGCTAGTACGGGCTGCCGAAGGGTACCGCCAGAAGGCGATGCCTGGACTATTCTCGATGGCCGAGGGCGTGCAGCGACTGGACCACTGAAGTTTCTTTTAGAGTCCCCGATAGGGGATCAGGAAACCCCACGCCTTTAGGCGGCTGGGATCGCGGCGCTTGCCGTGTAGACTGGCTGGATGGAAGCGTACAAGCGTGGCAGCCACACGGTTTGGCACTGCAAGTATCACCTGGTTTGGGTGACGAAGTACCGTTACGCGGTGCTTGGCGGCGACGTTGGAAACCGGTGCCGGGAGTTGCTGCGCGAGACGGCGCGCGCGCACGAGATGGTTGTGCATGCCGGCTCGATCAACCGCGACCATGTGCATATGCTGGTGTCGATCCCGCCGCGGCTGTCGGTGTCGCGCGGTGCAGCACCTGAAGGGGCGCAGCTCGCACAAGCTGCTGAGCGAGTTCGCAATACTGCGCAAGCGCTACTAGGGCCAGCACCTATGGGCGAGAGGCTATTGGGTGGTGAGCAGCGGGAATGTGACCGACGAGATGTGGGCCGAATACATCATGAACCAGGAGCCGCCCGAGCCCGACGACAACTTCAACGTGACGTGAGTTCGCGCCCTGTCCGCCGGACGGCGGACCGATCCGGCTTTAAGCCGTAACTTGAAGCCACCGCCTTTAGGCGGTGGAGTATTCACAGAAAAAAATCTGACCCAGTCAGATTGTGATTGATACCCGTCAGCATGATCGTGAAGTCCGCCGTCGTATTGCCGTCCACGTCGGCCTGAACAAATGTGTTTCCATCGCTCTCATACCACGTAACGCTGTGCGCAACGACGTTTGAGGCTTGACCAGCAAACGCGAAGCCTTGGTCTTTCTTCATGGAAGTGTTTGCATCGATTACAAACAAATCGATGTGATCCGCATGCTGGAAGTCGAAGTCGGTGATGGTAGTCGGAGTGGCTGGCGCGCTGTCGGCCAGCGCTTTAAACACAAATGTGTCGGCACCTGACCCGCCGGTCAGAACATCGGCCCCGCCGCCGCCAGTGATTTTGTCTACACCACCCCCGCCGATGATCGTATTGGCACCAGTCGTTCCCATCAGAACGTCGTTAAAAGCGGAGCCCGTAAGGCTTTCAAATGAGATCAGCGTATCTTGCCCTGCGCCGACAGTGCTCTGTGCAGCCGTCACCGCAAGGCTAACCGTCACTCCCGATCCAGCATGTTCGTAGGAGATCGTGTCGATACCGGCTCCCCCATCAAGAAGGTTGCTACCGCTACTGCCCTCGAGGATATCGTTAAAGCCAGAGCCGGTCAGATTCTCGATGTTGAATAGCATGTCGCCCTCAGCATCGCCACCATGTCCTGTTCCCGTCGCCAAGCTCACCGTCACGCTCGCGGACGATGTGAGGTAGGATGCCGTGTCGGGCCCCTGTCCGCCATCCAGGAAATCTGCGCCTCGCCCGCCGATCAAGACGTCCACACCATTTCCGCCGTCCAGATGATCATTGCCGGCCAATCCTAAAAGCGTGTCGTTGCCTCCTAACCCGGAGATCGAATCCTCCTCGCCAGTTCCGGTCAGTGTTTGGCTCGAGTTATTTCCAACAATCGTGGCTCCAACGACATTTTGAACGGACACGGCAATCGCCTGCGTGTCGATACCGCCGTTGCCGTCCGAAACCTGGACGGTCACGTCGTAGACGTTGTTGGAGCCGACGTCGGTCGGATTCTCGAAGTCAGGTGCCGCGACAAAGGCGAGCGCGCCCGTCGTTATGTCGATTGCGAACAGAGCTGCATCGGCGCCACCAGCAACCGTGTAGCTCAACGACTGCTCAGGATCTGGATCGCTGGCGGTCACTGTTGTTGCCGCCGTGTTGTTCTCGGGGGCCGAAACAGTGGCCGTATCGCCGCCCCCGTCAGACGTGATGATTGGGGAGGAATTTTCGTAATGGCTCACGAGGACGGTAACTGTTCCGCCTTCCGTGTTACTTATGACAATATCCTGCCTCCCGTCACCATTAACATCGGCCATGTCGGAGAAGGCGGCGTTCGGCCCAACGGAGTAGTCTAGATGAGGCTGGAAAGTCCCGTCACCATTGCCCAACAGAATCGAAAGCGTGCCTCCATTGATTGCTGCAGCATCCAGCTTGCCGTCACCGTTCACGTCGCCAAGGGCAGCAACACTACCAGTAATCGCAATTTCTGTTGGCGCCTGAAAGGTGCCATCGCCGTTGCCCAGTCGAATTGAGATGGAATTGCCACCGGTAACTAGATCCAGCTTGCCATCTCCGTTCAGGTCACCAAGAGCATAGCCGTTTATTGGCTCTGAATAGATAGTTGGCGGCTGGAAACTGCCATCCCCGTTGCCCAGCAGAGTTGCAAACCCGTTGCTAACATTGTCCTGTACGAAGAGATCAAGCTTTCCGTCGCCGTTCAAATCGCCCGCGATCAGTCCGCCTGGGCCGTCTCCAGCCGCATACGTCGCCTGCGGTTGGAAGCTTCCGTCGCCATTGCCCAGCAGAACAGAAACCACAGTGCTGCCTTGGTTTCCCACGACGACGTCCAACTTCCCATCCCCGTTCAGGTCGCCGATGATCATGCGGTTGGGGTTCGCCCCCACTGCGTAATTCATGGGCTGGAGCTGAAAGCTGCCGTCACCGCTTCCCAGCAGGACCGAAACTGCGCCGCCGGCACCTATCTCCACGGCGATATCCAAAATGCCGTCGCCGTTTAGGTCGCCGACAACAGCGGAATGAGGCTGATCATCGAGCGAGTAACTGGTTGCTGATTGGAAGGTGCCGTCGCCGTTGCCCAACAAAACCGATATCGTACTGCCATATACGTCGGGAACAATCAGGTCTAGTTTACCGTCCCCATTTGTGTCGCCAGTCGTAAAATATTGTGGTCCTGCTCCGGCGGCGTAGTCTGTTCTCGCAAAGGTCAACGTCATCGTGCTTCCTTCCACCAACCTCGGCCAAACATGGGCGCGGGTCTGCACTCGCGCGCGGAAAACTGGGAATGGGAATATGCATGCCTACCGGGGCACCATCGCCACCACTGGAGAGAACAAGGGCTTCGGCACGTCCCTGTTTTATGGGCAGCAAATAGCAAGCAAGAGCTTGTCTATGGTTAACGTAGCGTCAAAAAAGCCAACACGCAACGGCTTCAGTCGAAGGTTGTAGTCAGAGCTGATCAACCGATGTAGGCGCACCAGTGCTCCCAGCCCGCGCCCGTGATACCGGAACCGCTCAGTTGTCCGGTTGCGTTGCGCTTAGGTCTGCCATGTAAGAGCACATCGGTGCCACGCTCGGCAGCTCGTCGGGAGAGGTCCAACCATACACGCCCCGGGCAGGTGCGACACCGGGCCAACATGCGTTGCCGTTAAGTGGATGGTTGGGTTCCCCTGGAGGACAGCAACATGGGTTGCACCTGGATGGGGTCGGGGTAGCTGACAAGCTGCCCTATTGAGACAGTTCGGCTGTGATACTAGCTTGCGCCAAAGAGGTGATGACGATGCTGCCCGACAATGCCTTCATGCGAAGACTGCCTATCGCGGTGCCCCTTAAAAAGCGCCTTGAGGTGGACGCTATACTCACGTCCACTGACATAGCATTCGTGGCCTACGATAAGATTTTCGACATTTTGACTGGCTTGCACCTGTCTCAAGTTCCGGGAATACCGCTCCGAACGGCGACCGAACTTTGTCTGAACGCGTGGGCGATCGTGGACAGCGTCCACACCCTACGCCAGTTTGCTGAGAAAACTGCCAAGCCCGAAGGTCAAATGGCGAGGTTCCTAAAATCTTGTGAGCATTTCACAGAAATGCGTAACGTGATGCATCATCGCGCCGGTCAATTGGGCAACGCAGCGAATACGAAAGCCGAAAACCACCCTACGTACGGCGTCGTGTCCTTCTGCTCACCGATCGACTCCGATCAGAGGTTCAACATGACCCAGATCACGTTAGGAACGACGCACCACGAGAGGCATCGGTTTGCCGATGTCGACAGTAACCTTAATCCCTCTGACAAGACGATAACGCACGTGACCCTGACAGCATTTGATTACCAAACAGACCTGTCACGGGTTAATCTTGAGCTTTATGAGCTCATAGTATCCATGAACAGACAGTTGCAGGAAACGATCCTACCCCAACTAACTGCAGCGGCGGAGGCTGCTGGAGAGGACCTAGATAAAGTACTTGCGGATTACAACGGCCGAAATGATATCATCACTGTTATGATGCAGTTTGAGGGGTCTTGAGCTCAAGCCGCGACCTTCGTCACGTCGATAACAGCGTCGTGGTGTGGTGCCGGGATCAGCTCGGCGTTGAACTGCTTGAAGCCGTTGTTCGTCACCTCCTGCGAGCGATAGATCAGGAAGCGGGCGAACTGGCTGGGCCGGCAGATGATGGTCTTCTGGACACGCAGCGCCTCGTAGGCGAGGGGGAACGACAGGCCGAAGGCCTTCTGCGCTGCTCGCGAGGTGGCTGCGCGGTTGGCGTCACAGTCGTCCAGGGGTGAAACGGACTCGGTCGTGGGAGATCATTTCGTGGATTCCTTGGTGGCATAGGCTGACGGCGCCGGCATGGCTGTCGGGCCCGGGCCGATGATGATGGCGACACCACCGAAGCCGACCTTGGACCAGCATGGGCGGAGGTCGTCGTGGTGGAGGGGTGGCGACACGTCGTACATGTCGGTGCGCCAGTTCTTCATGGTGTGGCCGGCGTATGTAGGTCCAGCTCCAGAGCGATCGCGTAGAACTTCTCCTTCATCTGATCCGGGTCGAAGGAGTTGTCGTGCCCGTCCTGCAGGAGCTTGAACTCCTCGTTGGTCATGTCCACCAGCAGGTCCCGCTGATGGAAGTTGACCAGGCTGAAGCAGCCCTTGTCGGACATGCTGTCGTCCATGTCCTTGGTGATCGTCATCCGAGATCAGCTGGCCGATCGCGCACTTGCGACTGTTGGGGCCACGATACATGCACAGCGCATGTCCTCGTCGTAGGAGCGCTCCCAGCCCTGGGCGGCGAGGCCGAGATAGATGCGGTCGAATTGGGCCTGGGTGATCATGCGTAGAAATCCTGCTGGTAACGCGGGGTGATGCAGATCGGGTCGATGACGATCGGCGTCCCGGTGCGGGGGTCGAACAGGACGTTGCCGGCGTGGATGTCGGAGACGAACCGAGCGTCGATCAGCTGCTCCATCGCCTTGCGGAAGCGGCCGAGCTGGCTTGGCGTAAGTTCCGCCGGTGATGGCCTTGTGTGTGGTGCTGATCTGCTCCGCCGTCTTCTTGCCACCACGCATCTTCCGGTAGCGCTTCATGACGCACCAGAAGACACCTCGGGCAGCGTCGATCACGAGCCCATAGATCTTGGGGAAGAACTTCGAGTGAATCTCGCCGTCGATGATGCGCTGGGCGAAGTGCGGGAAGCCATCAACGAGGGCGCAGCGCCTGCTGTAGAGCTTGCGGACCTTGATGACGACGTCAAGGAGCGCCGGCGTGGACGAAGGCCTTGGAGAAGCACCCGCGGCCGATCTGGTGATAACTTTGAGCGCGTAGTGCGGACTCGCTGAAGCAGGCGTGGCGCCGGGCATGATTGATCTGCTTGCGCATGGTGGTGCTCTCCAGGGTGATGAATTGAAAAGGGCGTCCCGAAGGACGCCCTGGCTCCACTCTCGTAGGAGCAGCCCTTTATCTCCATCGGGCACGGTGCCCTGCAGGCCTGAAGCCGATTCGCCACCCAAGGATTGGACTCGTGCGAAGCTGAGTTCGCTAACTCAGCAGGGCATTTCGGGTCTCTTATCGGGACCGAAAATCTCAAATTGTTGTTATGATATTGAAATTGCGGTACGCCCAAGGGGAATCCTTTACCGCAGTGAAAGGGCGTTGGGCGACGGCGAGGTTCGTCCAAAGCCTTCCGTCACGCTGATCGCGCCAATCATCAGAACGGGTCCATAGCGAAATCGGATTCTGTAGATATGCTGTAGATCAGCTGTTTTCCGGAGATTCTCGGGGTCGACTAAGTGCTTGAAATGATGGCTCCCCGGGCCGGATTCGAACCAGCGACCAACCGGTTAACAGCCGGTTGCTCTACCACTGAGCTACCGGGGAACGGAGGCTCTTATGCGAGTTGCGCAGCGTATAGCTGCCCTTTCCGGCTTTGCAAAGAAGCAATTCGCATTTTTCCGAGGCTTTTTCGCACGGGCGTTTCTCGCAATCGTCGAGAGATGCCCTCATATTAGCAGTCTTGGCAGGGATACGGAACCGAAAGCGCGGCCGCGCTTAGGTTCGCTGATGCTTCTGAACGATCAAAACGGGTCAATCTTTCGAGACGATGACAGCACAAGATAACCACATGCCGGCGCGCAAAATCTCAGTTTTCGGGCGCGAGTTCAAAATGCCGCGCTCGCGCGGGCTCAGAATCGCCATCGGTATCCTGCTGACCATCGGCGGTATCCTCGGCTTCCTGCCGATCCTCGGTTTCTGGATGGTTCCGCTCGGATTGCTAGTGCTTTCTTATGAATTCGCCATGGTGCGGCGCCACCGGCGCCGCTTTGTCGTCTGGTGGGAACGGCGACGCCGGCCGGATTGACGGCCATGACGCAGGCACGCCTCAGCGGGCGGCGTGCTCTTCCAGTGTCTCGCGGATCTGCTTGAGAATCGCCGCGGCTGAGGCAAGCCTCAGGTTGCCCGCGCCTTCGATGGACAGGCCGTCGACGGCGTGGCGCAAAAGCTCTCCGCTCTGCGGCAGGCCCGGGCCTGACGATTGGCGGGGTCTGCCCGGGTTGGCGCAGAGGAAACCGTTCGGAATGCACGGTGGCCGCTTGACGGCATTTTCGCCGCAACCTATTGGAACCGGGTGGAACGCCGGGAGCAACGAGGCCTCGTGGCGGAGTGGTTACGCAGAGGACTGCAAATCCTTGCACCCCGGTTCGATTCCGGGCGAGGCCTCCAATGCCCGGGCCCCCGCGCTACAGCGCTGGGGCCTGAAGTTCCTGACATAATGAACCGCGGTTCTGGCGCGGCAAGCGGATTGGTTGGGACATGAGCGCTGATTTCTCCGAGCTTCGCGTCAAGATGGTCGACGGCCAGGTTCGCACCACCGATGTGACCAGCGCGCCGCTGCTCGACGCCATGCTTGTCGTGCCAAGAGAAGCCTTTGTCGGCGCCGCCCAGCGCGATCTCGCCTATATCGACGAGGACATCCGCATTGCCGCGGGCGCGGACGGCGCGCGCTACCTGATGGAAGCCTCGCCGCTGGCCAAGCTCATCCAGCTGGCTGAGATCAACCCGACCGATTCGGCGCTCGATGTCGGCTGCGGCACCGGCTACGCTTCGGCGATCCTGTCGCGGCTGGCCGGGTCCGTGGTGGCTCTCGAAAGCGATTCGGTGCTGGCGGAAACCGCCAGGTCGACGCTTTCATCGCTTGGTTGCGGCAATGTGACCGTTGTCCAGGGGGCGTTGCCGCAGGGGCATGCCGCCCAGGCGCCTTATGATGTCATCTTCGTCGGCGGCAGCGTCGCGGAAGTCCCAGTGCCGCTGCTCGATCAGCTTGCCGAGGGCGGCCGACTCGTCGCCGTCGAAGGGCAGGGCAATTCCGGCGTGGCGCGCCTTTTTTTCAAAGCCGGGGGGGTTGTAACCGGAAGACGCGCATTTAATGCGGCAATTAAGCCACTACCGGGATTTGAACGTATTCGTGCTTTCGAGTTCTGAATGATTTTGCCTTGCAGCAGAGGCTTTGTCATGGTCGCTTGCATTTGAACAATTGTTGCTGATCCGCAAACTGGGGGCACTTTGGGGCTTGAGCAGCAGGGAACATCGAACACGCGGCGCCGGCTGATCAGAATGAGAAGCCGGTGCGGCGCAGTTCCCATGGAAAACGAATGAGGGTTTAACCGTGCCGTCTGTACGCAAGTCACTTTTCACCGCCGTCCTCGTTTCGGCGACCATGCTGTCCCCACTGACCGCTTCGGCGGAAACCATCTCCGGCGCGCTTGCAAAGGCCTATCAGTACAATTCTTCGCTGAATTCGGCCCGCGCCGGCGTTCGTGTCACCGATGAGAGCGTCGCCATCGCCAAGTCGGGCTATCGTCCGATCATCAACGGTTCGGCGGAAATCGACTACTCCAGCAGCCATCTCAACGGCACGGATCGGAGTATACGGCTGACCACCGGGAATTTTGGCGTCCAGATCAATCAGACGCTGTTCGACGGCTTTCAGACCCGGAACAATGTGGCTGCCGCCGAATCACAGGTTCGCGCGTCGGTCGAAAGCCTGCGCAACACCGAAGAGAATACCCTGTTCAGCGCGGCGCAGGCGTATATGAACGTGATTCGCGACCGGCAGGTCGCAGTGCTGACCGAGCAGAACCTGCAATTCCTGACCGAAACGGCGCGCGCTGCGCGTTCGCGCTTCGAGGTTGGCGAAGGCACGCGCACCGACGTCGCGCAGGCCGACGCTTCGCGGGCCGCCGCGGTGGCATCGCTGAGTGCCGCCCGGGCGCAGGCGTTGGCAAGTGCCGCGAGCTATCGCCAGATCGTCGGCGACGAACCAGGCAAGCTCAAAGGCGCTTCGCCGGTGGCAAAGCTGTTGCCGTCGAGCCTCGCCGCCGCCATCGGGGTGGCCTCGAACGAGCACCCGGCCATCCTTGCCACCCAGCATCTGGTCGACGCCGCCGCGTTTTCGGTGAAATCGGCCGAAGGCGCGCTGCTGCCGCAGCTGTCGGCTTCCGCCGGCGTCTCGAGCGCCTATCGCAACACTGTGCCGGGTGCCTTCTCGACGCAGGACGGCACAACCAACTCGGCCAGTGTCGGGGCAACGCTGACCATCCCGATCTATTCTGGTGGCCGCACCTCGGCGATCGTGCGTCAGGATAAGGAATCGCTCAGCCAGGCCCGCATCGAGGTCGACGTCAGCCGAGACCAGGTGCGCCAGGCCGTCACCGCCGCCTGGACCGAGTACACTGCCGCTCAGCAGCAGCTGACGGCCAACAGGCAAGTCATCGAGGCCGCGAAGCTGGCGTTGAACGGCGTCATCGAAGAACGCAATGTCGGTCAGCGCACGACGCTCGACGTCCTCAACGCACAGGCTACGGTCATCACCGCCGAGATCAACCAGGCCGGTTATGAGCATGATGTGGTGGTGGCGAGCTACGCCATCCTGCAGGCGACCGGCCGCCTGTCCGTCGACCGCCTTGGCCTGCAGGTGGCGAAATATAAGCCTGAAGAGCATTACAACGCCGTCAAGGACAAGTGGATCGGCCTGCGCACGCCGGACGGCCGCTGAGGGCGTTCGGCCCGGGTTTAGCCGTCTCGCCGTTTGAGCAGGATTTTTTGCTCCGCAGCTCGTGGCTTTCAAGATCGCGCTAATCTGTTGAAATCCCACAAGTCCCCAGATTGGGGATTCTCGTGCGGCGATCCGTCGGTTACGCTGTTGCCATGATTCGATCCGGCTTTGCCGGAGCGGAAATCCCACAGGGGTCACAAAGGCGGCGGATGTGACGATGGCGACGGCAAGCAGTGCACAGCGCGAACCTTCCATGGAAGAGATACTGGCTTCCATCAGGCGGATCATCGAGGACAGCGATGGCGGCCGCAAGCAGCCGGGCGACGCCGATGAGTTTCGCCAGGATCTGGAGCCGGCGCCGAACGCCGATGCTGCCCCCGACGTCGAGGCATTCCGTGCCGACCTGCATGCCGCTCCCGAGATCAGGAAGCCGGTCACGCTGGCGGAAGTCCAGGCGCAACTGCCGGCCGTCGAGCCGGTGATCGCGCGTACGGAAACGCCGGTGCGCCCCGAACCAGCCCCTACAAAGTCATCGATGACACTTGCCGAGGTCAGCGCCCGGGTTGCCGCCGAGCCGGCCAACGCGCCGGCACTGCGTCCCGTCACTGCCCACGACGCCCCCGTTGCCGATTGGCGGCGTGAGATCGCCGCGGTTGGTGAGCAGGCCAAAATGGTGTCGGACAGGGCCGAGGCACGCAAGCCGGTTGCCCAGCCGCCAGTGGACAACTCAAGGGATGAAGCGAGCGCGGAAGCAGCCTCCGAGCCGCCTCGTCCAGACGTGGTGCGGCCAGCCGCGGCCAGTGATGCGCCGCGTGCGGCCATCGTTTCCGAGCACACCGGCCGGCAGGTTGCCGCCGCCTTTGGTGAGCTTTCCGATGCGTTTGCCAGTCGCGGCAAGAAGACATTCGACGAGATGGCCGAAGAGATGCTGCGCCCGATGCTGCAGGATTGGCTCGACAACAATCTGCCGACTCTGGTCGAAAGGCTTGTGCGCGAGGAGATCGAGCGCGTGGCGCGCGGCGCGCAATAATTCTCCATACCGATTACCAAAGAAACGGCGCCTTCGTGGCGCCGTTTCTTTTGGTGAGGTCGACTCGCGCTGGTCGCGAAGCAGACAAGGTTTCCGTCGGGATCCTTGATGATGAACGTGCGGGCGCCCCACGGTTCGGTTCGCAATGTCTGCTGGAAAGGGGCCATGGCCGCCTGATATTCCAGGAACAGCGCCTTGATGTTGTCGACGGCAATCGTCGCCGCCAGGAGATCGTCGCCGTGACTGGTGGTGAAAGGCGGCTTGTCGACATGGCGCAGATTGAGCCGCGCACCATCGCGGATGATTTGTGCGTAGAAGGGCGGTTCGCCATAGGTGAAGCGCGTCTCGAAGCCGAGCTTTTGCCGGTAGAAACCACAGGCCGCTTCAATATTGGAGACAAAGAGCTGAGGTTCGGCAAAGGCCAGGAACGGCTTTTCGGCATCTATTGCTATGCGGTCGGTCACGGTTTGAAGGCCTTTCTTCAGCGCCTGCCAGCTATCGAAACCTGATTTCCTGGCGACCAGTTCCTGGGCATCGGCAAGCTTGAAACCGTGATCGAGGATCTGACTATCGGTCAGATTGCGGAAACGCGGCAAGATCCATCCAATCACAGCGGCAACGGGATAGTACCGTTCGCGGTGCCATTTGAGATAGAGCTTGGCCTGTTTCTTGTGGTGTTCGAGGGTTGGCATGGGCGCATTGCGGGTTGAGGTGGCGTAGGCGGGCAATGCCCCTCCGGCCGGAAGCCGATGCGCCCTACAGCAGCGTTGGCAGCGTATTGCCGTGATGCTTGCGGGTCAAGGCTCGAGCGCCGCGCCTGGACCGGAGGAATAGGGTCCTGCTACCGATCGATGGGTCGCTTTCCGTTGAAATGACCTGGGCCACGCCTATTTGACGTCGTGGGTCAGAGACAGCCCTTGCGGTTGACTTGGCCAGAACCTTCCGATTTACACCGGACCAGCAAAACTCCCGACAGCGCGGACCATTTTCCCATGCTTGAAAAGACCTACGACGCCAAAACCGTCGAGCCGAAGATCGCCAAAGTCTGGGAAGAGGCCGACGCGTTTCGCGCCGGTGCCGGGGCCGAGGAGGGGGCGGAAGCCTTCACCATCGTCATCCCGCCGCCGAACGTCACCGGTTCGCTGCATATGGGGCACGCGCTCAACAACACGCTGCAGGACATACTGGTGCGCTTCGAGCGCATGCGTGGCAAGAACGTCTTGTGGCAGCCGGGCATGGACCATGCGGGCATCGCCACGCAGATGGTGGTCGAGCGGCAGCTGATGGAGAAGCACATCCACCGCCGCGACCTGACCCGCGAGCAGTTCATCGAAAAAGTGTGGGAGTGGAAGGCCGAATCCGGCGGCGCGATCTTCAACCAGCTGAAGCGGCTCGGTGCCTCCGCCGACTGGTCACGCGAACGTTTCACCATGGACGAAGGCCTGTCCAAGGCCGTCCTCGAAGTGTTCGTCACGCTCTACAAGGAAGGGATGATCTACAAGGACAAGCGCCTTGTGAACTGGGATCCGAAGCTGCTCACCGCGATCTCCGATCTCGAGGTCGAGCAGCAGGAGGTCAACGGCAATCTCTGGCACTTCCGCTATCCCATCGAGGGTCAGGTCTTCGACCCGGAGAATCCGAAAACCTTCATCACCGTGGCGACGACGCGCCCCGAGACGATGCTGGGCGACACGGCCGTTGCCGTGCACCCCGACGACGAGCGTTTCCGGCATCTGGTCGGCAAGAACATCGTTCTGCCGATCGTCGGCCGCAAGATTCCCGTGGTGGCGGATGAGTATTCCGACCCTGAGAAGGGCTCCGGCGCGGTCAAGATCACGCCGGCGCACGACTTCAACGACTTCGAGGTCGGCAAGCGCCACAAGCTGCCAGCGATCAACATCCTGACCACGGAGGCGGCGGTAAGTCTCAGGGATAATGAGGATTTTCTTGCCGGTCTCGAGGTGACGCCGGAGCGTCAGGCGGTCTGGGATGAACTCGACGGCCTCGACCGCTTCGTCGCGCGCAAGAAGATCGTCGAGTTGATGGAAGAAGGCGGCTTCCTCGAAAAGGTCGAGCCGCATCGCCACGCCGTGCCGCATGGCGACCGAGGCGGCGTGCCGATCGAGCCGTTCCTGACCGAGCAGTGGTATGCCAACGCGGCGGAACTGGCCAAACCGGCGATCGCATCGGTGCGTGAGGGCCGCACCAACTTCGTGCCGAAGAACTGGGAAAAGACCTATTTCGACTGGATGGAGAACATCCAGCCCTGGTGCATCTCGCGCCAGCTCTGGTGGGGTCACCAGATCCCAGCCTGGTACGGGCCGGACGGGCGCGTCTTTGTCGAGAAGACCGAGGAAGAGGCGCTGAGCGCGGCGATCGAATATTATCTGGCGCTGGAAGGGCCGTGGAAGGCCTGGGTCGAGGACAAGCTTGAGAATTTCCAGCCGGGCGAGATACTGACCCGCGACGAGGATGTGCTCGATACATGGTTCTCATCGGCGCTATGGCCGTTCTCGACACTCGGCTGGCCGGATGAGACGCCCGAACTGAAGACCTACTACCAGACCGACGTGCTGGTGACCGGCTTCGACATCATCTTCTTCTGGGTCGCCCGCATGATGATGATGGGCCTGCACTTCATGGATGAGGAGCCGTTCCACACCGTCTATGTCCATGCGCTGGTGCGCGACAAGAACGGGCAGAAGATGTCGAAGTCGAAGGGCAACGTCATCGACCCGCTCGATCTCATCGACGAATACGGCGCCGATGCGCTGCGCTTCACGCTGACGGTGATGGCGGCGCAAGGCCGTGACGTGAAGCTCGACCCGGCGCGCATCGCCGGCTATCGCAATTTCGGCACCAAGCTGTGGAACGCGACGCGTTTTGCCGAGATGAACGAGGTCGCGCGCAACGACGATTTCTGGCTGAACGACGCCAAGCTGGCGGTCAACCGCTGGATACTCACCGAATTGACGCGTGCCGCGCGAGAGATCACCGACGGCATCACCTCATACCGCTTCAACGAAGCGGCGGGGGCTGCCTACCGCTTCGTCTGGAACCTGTTCTGCGACTGGTACCTGGAACTGCTGAAGCCGGTGTTCATGGGCACCGACGAGGCAGCCAAGGCCGAAAGCCGTGCCTGCGTCGCCTTCGTTTTGGATGAAATCTACAAGCTGCTGCATCCGATGATGCCGTTCATGACCGAGGAGCTGTGGGCGCAGACCGCTGGCGAAGGCAGGGAACGCGCCTCGCTGCTGTGCCATGCGGCATGGCCGTCGCCGGACTTCGAAGACGCGGATGCCGCCGCCGACATCAACTGGCTGGTCGACCTCGTCTCGGGCATCCGTTCCGTGCGCTCGGAGATGAACGTGCCGCCGGCAGCCATTGCACCGCTGGTGGTGGTCGGCGCCAATGGTGTGACTCGTGAACGGCTTGTTCGTGAGGACTCGGCGATCAAGCGGCTAGCGCGGGTCGGCGACATCTCGCTGGCCGATGTCGCTCCAAAGGGCTCGGCGCAGATCGTGCTCAACGAGGCGACGATCTGCCTGCCGCTCGGCAGCCTGATCGATCTCGCCGCCGAGGCTGCGCGGCTGCAGAAAGAACTGGCCAAGGTGACCGAGGAAATCGCGCGCCTGCACAAGAAGCTGTCCAACGAAAGATTCGTCGCCAGCGCGCCCGCCGAGATCGTCGAAGCCGAGCGTGAAAAGCTCGCCGAATACCGTGACGCGCAGGAGAAGCTTTCGGTCGCGTTGACCAGGGTTCGCGACGCCGGTTGAGGGTAGATTCGCGAGACTTTAGAGCGCTCTAAAGTGGGACCGTTTTTACCCCGAAAGTCGACATTCCGTAGCGTTAATGTTGACGTAAACGGAAGTTTTTGCCCCATTGTTGCCATAATGTAACAATGGGGCCTTTGCCCCCCAAAAAGCACTATTCTTGAGCCTTTTTTGGCGTTTTTTCTCCGTTTTTTTGGGACGACACCCCCGGATGGGCCGTTTTTCGGCTCTGCTGCGTCCGGTTGCATTTTGTCGAAAGTGCGCCTGGCGAATATGTACGTGTACGCCCTTGAATTCGTTGTTGCACCGTTAACCTGAATTGGTTCTAGCTCGATGCACTCGAATTCGGGGAGGACATTCATGACTATTCTGCGACTGAAAACGCTGCTGGGGGCAGGGTGCTTTTCGCTTGCTTTGATCGGAACGGCGATGAGTTCGGCGCATGCCGGCGGCATCGAGCGCGGCGGCTACGACATCGATCTTTTGTTCGATCCGGCTCCGTTCGCTACGGAAGCCGAAGCGACCTACGTGATGCCGCAACGCAAACTCAAGAATGCGGTGGACACCGACCCGAGCGACGGCAATGTGACATTCCTCGGCAGCACGGCGAACGACAGCGAGAGCTACTGGGTGCCGCGTATCGGCGTCAAGGCTGAGCTCGTTAAAGGCGTCGACTGTATGTTCGACTATTCCCAGCCGTGGGGCGCGCATACAAATCCGGGTTTGTGGGCCGGTGCCGAGTCCAACATGGAAACCGACATCAAGAGCGACAACTACGCCACGACCTGCTCCTACAAGATGGATGCCGGCAAAGGCCAGGTTCGCTTCATCGGTGGCGTCTACTACCAGGAGGTCTATGGCTTCAAGCAAGACCTGGTGTCGCCGTTGGTGCCGGGCTTCCAGGGCACCGGCCGTGTCGATCTCAAGGGCACCGGCTGGGGCTGGCGCGCCGGCCTCGCCTATGAAATCCCAGAGATCGCGCTGCGCGCGAGCCTCGTCTACAATTCGCGGGTCAAGCTCGACAACATCTCGGGCACGCTGGACTTGACGCGTGTTGGCCTTGTCGTGCTGCCGATCTATGGTGCGACGGAGTATATGCCGGACACGGTAGAATTGAAGTTGCAGTCGGGGATTGCGCCGGACTGGCTCGCCTTCGGTTCGCTGAAGTGGGTCAACTGGAGCCTGCTGCAGAGTGTTCCGATTTGCGTCGTAGGTACTCCCGCCGCGGCATGCGTTACGGGTGATGCCCTGCATTCAGGCCAGATCACCTCACTGGACCTGATGTACCGTGACGGTTGGACCGTCACCGGCGGCCTCGGCCACAAGTTCAACGATCAGTGGAGTGCGGCCGGCCAGCTTTCCTGGGATCGCGGCACGTCGCATGGCTACGGTTCGCAGACCGATACCTGGACACTGGGAGGCGGCGTCGCCTACACGCCCAAGCCAAACATCGAGGTTCGTCTGGCCGGTGCGATCGGCGTGCTGACCAGTGGCCACTCAGGGACGGTGGCTGGTGACAATGGCTACGTGGCCGGCGAGGAAGTCAGCTATGACTTCGGCAACGATCTGGTCACTGCGATTTCAGGCGGTCTCAAGATCAAGTTCTAAGCCTCTGTAAAGACGAATAAAAGGGCCGGGCATTGCCCGGCTTTTTTATTGTTACCAGCTCGGAAGGAGCGGTCTCGCGGCTGCGGCAGCTTAGCTGCGTTGCATATTGGCCGCACCAGTTCCGCCTCATGCGATTGTGACGTTTTGGCAACACTTTCTGAACAACCCCTGCGCTAGAAGTCAGGCCGGGGGAATTGCCCATTTCCCGCCATAAACCCGGCGCACCTCGATCTTGTCTCGGGATACGCGCCAAAAGGCTCGGCGATGGGGCAGGCCGCACCGCCCCCTTTGCAGGGAAGATGTGGGGCAAGGAAGAGTATGGACGCCAAAGTCATTTCCAAGGCCAAGCTCCCCAGCCGCTATGTGACTGTTGGTCCGGCGCGTGCGCCGCACCGTTCCTATCTCTATGCGATGGGCTTGTCGGCGGCCGAGATCGCGCAGCCGCTGGTCGGCGTCGCGTCCTGCTGGAACGAGGCGGCGCCCTGCAACATTTCGCTGATGCGCCAGGCACAGGTGGTCAAGAAGGGCGTCGCGGCGGCCAGCGGCACGCCGCGCGAATTCTGCACCATCACCGTCACCGACGGTATCGCCATGGGCCACCAGGGTATGAAATCTTCGCTGGTGTCGCGCGAGGTCATCGCCGATTCGGTCGAGCTAACCATGCGCGGCCATTGCTACGACGCGCTGGTCGGGCTGGCCGGTTGCGACAAGTCGCTGCCCGGCATGATGATGGCCATGGTGCGTCTCAACGTGCCGTCGATCTTCATCTATGGCGGTTCGATCCTGCCAGGCAGCTATCGCGGCCGCCAGATCACCGTGCAGGATGTGTTCGAGGCTGTCGGCCAACACTCGGTCGGCACGATCGATGATGCCGAACTGCTTGAAATCGAGCAGGCCGCCTGTCCGTCGGCCGGCTCCTGCGGCGCCCAGTTCACCGCCAACACCATGGCCACAGTCGCCGAGGCGATCGGCCTGGCGCTGCCCTATTCCTGCGGCGCGCCGGCGCCTTACGAGATGCGCGACCGTTTCAATTTCGCCTCGGGCGAAAAGATCATGGAACTGATCGCGAAAAATATTCGGCCGCGCGACATCGTCACGCTGAAGGCACTGGAGAATGCGGCGACCGTGGTGTCGGCAACCGGCGGCTCGACCAACGCAGCACTGCATCTGCCGGCGATCGCGCACGAGGCCGGCATCAAATTCGACCTGTTCGACGTGGCGAAGATTTTCGAGAAGACGCCTTACATCGCCGATCTCAAGCCGGGCGGCAAATATGTCGCCAAGGACATGTTCGAGGCCGGCGGCATTCCGCTGTTGATGAAGACGCTGCTCGACCACGGCTATCTGCATGGCGACTGCATGACCGTGACTGGCCGCACTTTGGCCGAAAACATGCAGCACGTTGCCTGGAATGAGCATCAGGATGTGGTCCGCCCGGCCAATAGGCCCATTACCCAAACCGGCGGTGTCGTGGGCTTGAAGGGAAACCTTGCCCCCGAAGGCGCGATCGTGAAGGTCGCGGGCATGGCGGAGCTGAAGTTCTCCGGTCCGGCGCGCTGTTTCGATTCGGAAGAGGAATGTTTCGAGGCGGTGACGCATCGCAACTACAGGGAAGGCGAGGTTCTCGTCATTCGTTACGAAGGGCCGCGCGGCGGCCCAGGCATGCGCGAGATGCTGTCGACGACGGCAGCGCTCTACGGCCAGGGCATGGGCGGCAAGGTGGCGCTGATCACTGACGGGCGCTTTTCGGGCGCGACGCGCGGTTTCTGCATCGGCCATGTCGGGCCCGAGGCAGCCGTCGGCGGTCCGATCGGGCTGCTCAGGGATGGCGATTTGATCTCGATCGACGCGGTGAACGGCACCATCGACGTGGCGTTGTCCGATAGCGAACTGGCGGCGAGGGCAAAGACCTGGAAGGCGCGCACGACCGACTATCAGTCGGGCGCGATATGGAAATATGCACAGACGGTTGGACCGGCGCGCGATGGCGCGGTGACCCATCCGGGCGGTGCGAAAGAAACACATTGCTATGCGGACATCTGAGTTGTTGAGGTCGTCTGTCTTTTCGGCACTGGTCGTGGCCGCCACTTTTGGCGCGACCTTTGGCGCCGTGGGCCAGGCCATGGCCTTCGATGACAAGGTGTTCGACGACAAGACCGGCGTGAAGCCGCAGTCCAGCCCGTGGGCCGTGTTCCAGTTCGGCTTCTCCGCCTACAAGAACGGCCACAAGGAACAGGCTGCCGAGGCCTACAAATACGCCGCCGAAAACGGCCAGATCGGCGCCACCTGGAAACTCGCCCGCATGTATGCCGAAGGCGACGGCGTGGCGCGCGACGACTATGAGGCGTTCAAGTTCTTCTCGGAGATCGTCGACCAGGATGTCGAGCCCGGCTCGCCCGAGGAAAGCTACGTCTCCGACGCGCTGGTGGCGCTTGGCGACTATCTGCGCAAGGGCATTCCCGGCAGTCCGGTCACCGAGAACGAGGTGGCGGCCCAGGAATATTACATGCGCGCCGCCGCCAACTACCGCAATCCGAACGCACAGTTCGAGATGGGGCAGATGTTCCTGAAAGGCGAGGGCGGCGTGAAGGCCAGCGTCAAGCAGGCCGGGCGCTGGTTCCAGCTCGCCGCCGAGAAGGGCCATGCCGGCGCACAGGCGACGCTAGGCCACCTGTTGTTCCAGAGCGGCAAGATCGTTCGCGGCCTGGCGATGATGACGGCAGCGCTCGAACGCGCTTCGCCGGCCGACCAGCCCTGGATACGCGGCATGCAGGAAGAGGCATTCGCCACCGCCGGCGAAGCCGACCGCCGCACCGCGATCTCGCTGGCCGATGACTTCCTCACCAAGGGCAACAACGCAGACCAGTAGTCTGGCGGCCACGCCAGCCTCGCCAATAGAATCTTGATCAGTTCTCGGTCGGCTCCGTCGGCACCATGCTAGGTGCCGGCGTCGAGATCGGCGTGGCGTGCAGGCGCGGCGCCATTGTGTTTGCGGGGCAGCTGTCCCCGACCTTCGTCCACGAGGTGTTGTTGAGCACCATGTCGCAACGGGCCAGATGGCTCTGGTCGGCAACCGTCAGACAGGCGACCTGGCCGAGCTGATAGGATTTTCCATCGGCCAGGCATTCCTGATCGGCAAGTGCCGCGGCAGGAGCGGCCACGGCAAACGCCAGGCCGATCGGACAAAGAGCAAATCGAATGGTCATGGGAACCCCAGCCGCCATGCTGGTCTCCCATCATGCGCCGGAATGTGGCTATATGAGGTCGAGCGCAGGTCGCCCGGCGTCGGGCCAGGGTTCTCTCAGGCGGGCTGCAGCGCGAGATCGATCGCCACCGGCACATGATCGGAGGGTTTTTCCCAGGCGCGGACATGCTTTTCAATCGAGGCGGACGAGAACCGGTTGGCGGCTTCCGGCGACAGCAGCAGATGGTCAATGCGGATGCCGTTGTTCTTCTGCCAGGCGCCGGCCTGATAGTCCCAGAACGTATAGGTGTCGGGCGCGTCGGTGACCGCGCGCACCGCTTCGGTGAACCCAAGGTTGAGCAGCCGGCGGAAGGCTTGCCGCGTCTGCGGCTGGAACAGCGCATCGCCCAGCCAGTTCTCCGGAAACCGCGCGTCGATCGGCTCGGGAATGACGTTGTAGTCGCCGGCCAGCACCAGCGCCTCTTCAAGCGCAAGTCGTTCCTGCGCCCAGCGCTCCAGCCGTGCCATCCAGGACAGCTTGTAGGAGAACTTCTTCTCGTCATCGATCGGATTGCCGTTCGGCAGATAGAGCGAGGCGACGCGCAATGCGCCCTTGTCGGTCGAGAAAACGCCTTCGATGAAACGCGCCTGTTCATCGGCATCGTCGCCAGGCAGGCCTCTGATGACCTCGTCGAAGCGCAATTTCGACAGGATGGCGACACCATTGAAACCCTTCTGGCCATGGGTTTCGACGTTGTAGCCAAGCGCCTCGATCTCGGCGCGCGGGAACTGCTCATCGACCGTCTTGATCTCCTGGAGGCAGGCGATATCGGGCGCGCTTTCGGTCAGCCAATGGGTCAGGTTGCCGATGCGGGCGCGCACGCCGTTGATGTTCCAGGTGACGATTTTCATGATGGTCCCGATGCTGATCAGTTGGGCTCTTGCGGCGGATGGCGTTCGACGAGACCGATCGTATTGCCAGCCGGGTCCTTTAGGAAGGCCATCCATTCGCTTTCCCCCGCTGGACCGAACTGGCCCTCGGTGTCGCGATGGACAAGCATCGGCGGCGCGGTGAAGGGGACGCCGGCGGCGATTGCCGAGGCGTGGAAATCGTCGAGGCCCGATATGTCGAGATAGACGGTTCCGGCTGGTATGCCGTCAGTGAACAGCAACCTGATATCACCGGCCATGATGAAGGCAATGCCCGGCGGATCGAAGCGCGCGTGGACAGCCATACCTAGCACGTCGCGCCAGAAGGCCAGCGTCGTATCGAGGTCGCGGCCGGCCGCCAGCGCGATCTGACGGACCGCGCCGATGGCAGGCATTCTATATGGAAAAACTCGTGCCGCAGCCGCAGGAGGCGACGGCATTGGGGTTCCTGATCTGGAACGACTGGCCCATCAGATCGTCGACGAAATCGATCACCGAACCGCCCATATAGACCAGAGACAGATCATCGATCAGCACCGTGGCGCCGTCCTTTTCGATGGCGACGTCATCGTCATTCGCACCTTCGACCAGGTCGAACTTGTAGGAAAAGCCCGAGCAACCGCCGCCTTCGACCGAAACGCGCAGCGCTGTTTTGCCGGCCTCGCCCGAGACAATCTTGGCGATCCGCCTGGCCGCGGCCTCGGTCATATCGACTTTCATGGCAGTCTTGGCATCAGCGCCCATGGGCGTCACCTTGCTTTCGGTTTCACATGATAGGTATGAAGCGCGAGGGGCCAAGTCAACCAGGCCGAAGCCAACTAGACCTAAGCCAACTAGACCAAGTCAACTGCGGCAGCATCAGCCATGACCAATGAGTTGGGCGACATCGGATTCGGCTATCGGCCACGCGCCGCCTATGCCTGCGATCCGGCAAAGTCGCGCGGACGGCTTTTCGACGAGGTGGAAAGCCCGACCCGCACGCCGTTCCAGCGCGACCGCGACCGCATCATTCATTCGACGGCCTTCCGCCGGCTCAAACACAAGACGCAGGTCTTCATCGCGCATGAAGGCGACCACTACCGCACCCGCCTGACCCATTCGATCGAAGTGGCACAGATCGCGCGCGCCCTGGCACGGGCGCTGCGCGGCGACGAGGATCTCGCCGAGGCAGTCGCACTGGTGCATGATTTCGGCCACACGCCTTTCGGCCACACTGGTGAGGACGCGCTGAACGAGAAGATGGCCGCCTGGGGCGGTTTCGACCACAATGCGCAATCGCTGCGCATCGTGACGAGGCTGGAAGCGCGCTACGCCGAATTCGACGGGCTCAACCTGACCTGGGAAACGCTGGAAGGTCTGGTCAAGCACAATGGGCCGCTGACGGACGCCAATGGTCAAAGTCTGAAAGGGCCGGTGCCGCAGGCGATCCGTGACTATTCGCAGCTGCATGACCTCGAACTGGACCGGTTTGCCGGCATCGAGGCGCAATGCGCGGCGATCGCCGACGACATCGCCTACAACAACCATGACATCGACGATGGTTTGAGGGCAGGACTGCTGACGCTGGACATGCTGGAGACGGTTTCGCTGCCCGGAACCATTCTGAAAGGCGTGCGCGCACGCTATCCCTCCCTCGATGATGTGCGCACCGGCCATGAACTGATGCGGCGGCAGATCACCGCCATGGTCGAGGATGTCATCGTCTCCACCACTGCCAATCTGGAGCGCATCAGGCCTCAGAGCGCCGATGCAGTGAGAGCGGCGGGCGAGACGATGGTGACTTTCTCGACCGAAATGGCCGCCTTCGAGAAAGAACTGAAGGCTTTTCTCTACAAGCATCTCTATCGGCACGCGGAAGTCATGCGGGTGCGCGCGGACGCCGAGCAGATCGTGAAGGATCTGTTCGACGCCTATTTTGCTGATCCGCGCGCCATGCCGGACGGCTGGCGCGAGGGGCTGGATCGGGCCGACGATCGCATCAAGGCGCGCAGCGTCGCCGACTTCCTGGCGGGTATGACCGACACCTATGCGCTCAAGGAGCACCGGCGTTTGTTTGACCATACGCCTGAATTGAGCTAGGGCGGGCTCGATTTTGCCGGCCAACGAGCCGGATTCCCTGCAAAGCCACCAGAGCCAGTCCCATGAACATCTTCGCCGATTTCACCGCGCGAATCATAAAAGCCGTCGAAGCGCTTGATTTGAAAGACAGTAATGGCGTCTCGCCGGACCTGTCGCGCATTGCCGTCGAGCCGCCGCGCGACGCCAGCCATGGCGACCTGGCGACCAATGCGGCAATGGTGCTGGCCAAGCCGACCGGCCAGAATCCGCGCGCGCTGGCAGAGAGACTGGCGCAAGCCCTGCGTGACGACAAGGATGTCGCCGCCACCGACGTGGCCGGTCCTGGTTTCGTCAATCTCCGGCTGAAGGACGGCTTCTGGCAGACGCATCTGACCGAGCTGCTTGGCGAGGGCCGCAACTATGGCCGCTCGACGGTTGGCGGTGGCCGGAAAACCAATGTCGAATATGTCTCAGCCAATCCGACAGGCCCGATGCATGTCGGCCATTGCCGGGGTGCCGTCGTCGGCGACGCGCTCGCCAACCTGATGGCCTTCGCCGGCTACGACGTGACCAAGGAATATGTCATCAACGATGCCGGCTCGCAGATCGACGTGCTCGGCCGCTCGGTCATGCTGCGCTACCGCGAGGCGCTTGGCGATGATATCGGCGAGATACCGGTTGGTCTTTACCCCGGCGATTATCTCGTCCCTGTCGGTCAGGCGCTGGCCAAGGAGTTCGACCGCTCGCTCCTGCAGATGCCGGACGACGAGGCGCTCGCCATCGTCAAGGACCGCACCATCGATGCGATGATGGCGATGATCCGCGAGGATCTGGCGATGCTCAACGTGCATCACGACGTGTTCTTCTCCGAGCGCACGCTGCACGCCGACAATGCCAAGAAGATCCGCTCGGCGATCAACGATTTGACG
Source organism: Mesorhizobium sp. M0621 (assembly GCF_040320745.1). NCBI lineage: Bacteria > Pseudomonadati > Pseudomonadota > Alphaproteobacteria > Hyphomicrobiales > Phyllobacteriaceae > Mesorhizobium > Mesorhizobium sp. M0621. The sequence continues at coordinate 159,787 of NZ_JAMYQF010000004.1, forward strand.
CTGAAGGGTCATATCTACAAGGGCAAGTTGCCGCCGCCCAAGGGCGAGAAGCCCGACGATTGGGAGGACCGCGAGCAGACGCTGTTCCGCTCGACCGCGGTCGGCGACGACATGGACCGGGCGCTGGTCAAGTCCGATGGCTCCTTCACCTATTTCGCCGCCGACGTCGCCTATCTCAAGGACAAGGTCGATCGCGGCTTCGTCGACCTGATCTATGTGCTCGGCGCGGACCATGGCGGCTATGTCAAGCGGCTGGAAGCTTTGGCGCGGGCCATTGCCGGGGACGAAGTGAAACTTACCGTGCTGCTTTGCCAGCTGGTGAAGCTGTTTCGGGACGGAGAGCCGGTGCGCATGTCGAAGCGGTCCGGCGATTTCGTGACGTTGCGCGAAGTGGTGGAGGAGGTCGGCCGCGATGCGATCCGCTTCATGATGCTCTACCGCAAGAACGATGCGCCGTTGGATTTCGATTTCGCCAAGGTCACCGAGCAGTCCAAAGACAATCCGGTGTTCTATGTGCAGTATGCCTCGGCGCGCTGCCATTCGGTGTTCAGGCAGGCGAGCGAGCAGTTGGGCGAAGCCAATTTCGACCGCAACAGCCTGGCGTCCGCCGTGGCTTTGCTGACCGACGAGGGCGAGATCGGCCTGATCCGCAAGCTTGCCGAATATCCGCGCCTGATCGAGTCGGCAGCACTTGCGCTCGAGCCGCATCGGCTGGCATTTTATCTCTATGATCTGGCTTCCAGCTTCCATGGACACTGGAACCGTGGCACGGATAATCCGGACTTACGTTTTGTTAAGGTTAACGACCGACAATTGACGCATGCCAGACTAGGGCTGGTGCAGGCTGTTTCGGACGTTTTGACGTCCGGCCTGACGTTGATCGGAGCCGCCGCGCCCACCGAAATGCGTTAGGTTTGACTAAAAAACCTGTCACCTTTTGCCCACATTGCGCTGGTAAGGGCCAACCCTACGCGACGTCCATGGCGTCCGAATGAGTGCGAGTTCGGGAACAATAATGGCAGATAGAACCCAGCTGAGAGTAGCCGACAACAACGACATCGCTGGCGATGATCCGTTCGCGGAACTGACCAGGATCATGGGGTTCGACCCGCGCCAGCCGGTCAAGCCGCAGCCGCCCGCCCAGCCGAAAGCCCCAGCCGCCGATCACGTGGCAGAAGACAGCGATTTCGATATCGATCTCGAGAAGGAAATGATGGGCGAGTTCGGCGCTGACGACAGCGACGCCGCTCCGGTTGCCGAGGCTCACGAGCCGACTTTCGAGCATGAGCCTGCGTTCGAAGCTGCTGATGCCAGCACAATGGACGACGACGAGCTTGCCGCGTCGCTCGACGACGATTTCCATCTGGACATGACTGATGTCGACGACCACGCCGCCGGCGCCAGCGATACCGCCGCCGCCGAAGCCGCGCCGTCTGTCGAGCCGGCTTTCGACGCTGATTTCGACAATGCCGTCGCCAGTTCGCTTGAGGATGTCTCTCCCTTCGAGGACGACCAGCCGATGGCGGACGAGCTTGCCGCGTCGCTCGACCAGGACTTCCGGATCGACGAGGAAGCCGAAGAGGCCCAGCATGCTGTTGCCGTTGCCGACGCGCCTGCTGTCGAGACGGCCGCCCCCGATCATGAAATCGACGAAGCGGTTGCGATCTCGCTCGAAGACGAGCTGATGCTCGACGACCATTCGGTGGCGGAACAGCCCTACACGGCTGCCGATCCCGTCGAGTATCTGCCGGAGCAGGCGGCTGCGCGTGACGGCCAGGCCTCCGACGAGAATCTTGCCTCCGACGAGGATTTTGCCGACCGCCTTGACGATTCCATGGCTGATGTCGACATGGATTTTGACATTCGCGCTGATGAGCCTGTCGCATTCGACGCGCCGGAAGCGCATGATGCGCTTGCCGATAGCGCGGATGCGACGGGCGAGGCTCTCAGCCCTGAAGCGGCGTCGGATGAAGTGGCGTCGGATGATGCTTTCGACCTGAACTTCGACGACACGTTTGTCGAAACAGTCGAAGAACCCGCCGCCGAAATTGCCGCTGCGGCGCCAGAAGCCAATGTCGCACACGCGGTGCAGGCTCCGATGTCGGACGAACGAAGCCTGGAAGACGAGTTGAATGCGCTGCTGGGTGCCATGACCGCGCGCACGGTGCCTATGGCCAAGGAGGAGCCCGTCATGGCTCATCCGGCTGTCGTCGCTCAGTCGCCTGTCCCTGCAGCTGCAGAGACCACTGAGGAACCGGCCGATCTTGTCGGCGACCTCGACTGGGATCTTGAAGAAACCGCGCCTGAGGCCCCCCGGCATCTTGGCGCCGCCCAGGCAGCCGATGCGGATGTCGACGATCTTCGGCCCGATGAACTTGAGGATCAGGATCCGGGCTCGGACATCGCCGGACATGGCGATGTCGATTTCGACAATGATGCGTTCGACGCGGCTTTGGCCAAAAGCCTGGATCCGCAGGACAATTCGGCGGATTCTGTCGATCGGCTGGCGGAGCGTTCCACGCCGCCCGAGCCGGCTCGTTCGTGGAGCCGCGTGACGCCGGTTCCGCAGCAGCCGTCATTTAGTGCTCAGCCTGCGTTTAGCGCTCAGCCGGCCGCTTCGATGGCATCCATGGCTGCGGCGCCGGTAGTCGCTGCGGTACCGTCCTACCGTTCGGCCGAGCCGGTCGAGACCGTCGCCCCTGTATCCGCGCCGCCATCACGCCAGTCCGCGCGTTATGAAGACATGCCCGATGTCGAGACGGTCGATGTGCCCGAGCGTGTCGTGGCGCTGGCGGACGATCTCGATATTCCGGAACTGCACTTCGAGGAAGATCAGCCGGCGTCGCCTGGCTATGACGATCTCGACGCCGAATTCTCCAGCCTTCTCTCCGAGATGAACGCGGTGGAGGTCGCTGCCGCTCCCGCAAGCAACGTGGCCGGCGCGCCCTACGATGATGACGCTTACGCCGCAGGCTTCAAGCCGAGCTATGACGGGGTCAAGCCGGGCTATGACAGCGTCAAGCAGGGCTATGACAGCGTCAAGCAGGGTTATGAAAGCGTCAAGCGGGGTTATGACGGGGTCACGCAGGGCTATGACAGCGTCAAGCCAGGCTATGACAGCGTCAAGCCGGGCTATGAGCCGGAAGCTCGGACCTATGCGGCGCGTCCGATGGAAGTGTCTGCCCGCGCGGCGGCGCCTACGGGCTATGCCGATGCCGCCGATGGCTTCGATCTCGACAATCTGCCCGGCAGCCAGCCGGCTTCACAGGCGGATGATTTCACCGTCGATGAACTCGACTACGATCCTGAACTCGATGAGGCGATGGCTATTCCAGGTCTCGACGAGCGTGAGGCCGCGAAGCCTTCGCGCGGACGTGGCCTGTTCATCGCCGCGATTGTCGGCGCGGTGGCGGTCGCAGGCGGCCTCGGTGCCTTTGCGCTGTCTTTCGGCGGCAAGGGCGGCAGCGAAGCGCCTGTCATCGTCAAGGCGGACAACGCGCCAATCAAGGTCAAGCCGGAGAATCCGGGTGGGGCCGTGGTGCCGAACCAGGACAACAAGGTCTATGATGCGGTCAGGGGCGCGAAGGCCGCTGAGCCGGTCCAGGAAAAGCTGGTCACCAACACCGAAGAACCGGTGGACGTCCAGGCGAAGGACCCGGCCCGCGCCATCGATCTTTCGCCGGACCAGAACGCAGCCGCCGCAGCCGTCGTTGGAACCGATGACGGCAACGCCGCGCCGACTGCCGTAGCCGCTTCGGCCGACAACATGGCGGCCGCGCCCAAGTCCGAGGATCGCATCGCGCAGGTGCTGCAGGATGCCGACAAGGGCACCAATGCCGATGTCGTCGCCGTTGCGCCGCGCAAGGTGAGGACCATGGTGGTCAAGTCGGACGGTTCGCTGGTGCCGCGTGAAGATCCGGCACCCGCCGCCCCACAGGTGGCCGCAACGGAGCCGGTCGATCCGGCGCCGCAGCATGTTGCCCCGTTGGCGCAAGCTGATGCGGGCCAGACCGGCACCGTGGCGCCTGCCGCTGCCCAGGCGGACGACGAGCCGGCCCTCAAGCCGGCAGCCAAGCCCAAGGCTGAGGCCAAGGCCCAATCGGCCAACACGCCGGCCAAGGTTCCGCTCGCGCCGCAGCGCCCGTCCGACCAGCCGGTCGATGTCGTCGGCGAGGTCAAGCCCGATCAGGTTGCGTCCATCGATCCTGCATCGACCGCGACCGGCGGTGGTTCGTGGTCGATGCAGATCGCTTCACAGCCGACGGTCGAAAGCGCCCAGTCCAGCTATCAGGATCTGCAGCGCCGCTACGGCAGCGTGCTTGCCGGCCATACCGCCAACATCGTCAAGGCCGAGATCGCCGGCAAGGGCACGTTCTACCGTGTGCGCGTGCCGGCTCAGTCGCGCAATGATGCGATCAATTTGTGCACCAGCTACAAGGCCGCCGGCGGCAACTGCTTCGTCTCGCGCTAGAGCCGGAGCCAACCGGTCAAAAGCCGGCGCGGTCATCGCGCCGGCTTTTTTCATGGGGAAAGCAGATCTGGCGTTTGACCGCTTGTGATCCGGATGATTCCCTTTGACCGCGCGAAGCTTTAGACTCCTGATATGACCGAATCAAAATCCATGATCCTCGGCTGTGCCGGGAAATCGCTCACCCGCGAAGAAATCAATTTCTATCGCAATGAATGCCCGTGGGCCTTCATCCTGTTTGCGCGCAACATCGGCGAGACGGAACAGATCCGCGATCTGGTCGCCGAGATGCGTGACTGCATCGGGCGTCCGGACGCGCTGGTGTTCATCGACCAGGAAGGCGGCCGTGTGCAACGCCTGAGGCCGCCACTGGCGCCGAACTATCCGGCCGGCGGCGCGCTTGGCGCGCTGTGGCGCGACGACCATGATGCCGGCGCTCGCGCCGCCTGGCTGATGGCGCGGCTGCATGCATTCGATCTGCTGCGCTACGGCATCACCGCCGATTGTCTGCCGGTGCTCGACGTGCCGATCGAGGGCGCCAGCGACGTCATCGGTGCACGTGCCTATGGCAACGACCCGCGACCGGTGATTGAACTCGGCCGCGCCGCCGCGGAAGGGCTGATGTCGGGCGGGGTACTGCCCGTCATGAAGCACATTCCGGGACATGGCCGGGCGTTTGCCGACACGCATTTCGAATTGCCTGTCGTCAATGCCTCGCTCAGCGATCTGCAGCGGCATGATTTCGCTCCGTTCAAGGAACTCAGCCATCTGCCGATGGCGATGACCGCGCATGTCGTCTACAGCGCGATCGACCCCAACAATCCGGCGACCACCTCCGGCAAGGTCATCGACGAGATCATCCGGCGCGAGATCGGCTTCGACGGGTTGCTGATGAGCGACGACACCTCGATGAAGGCACTTTCTGGGGATTTCCCGACAAAGGCGGCCTCGATCCTTGCGGCGGGCTGCGATCTGGTCCTTCACTGCAACGGCGTTTTCGAGGAGATGGCCGGCATCGCATCGCGGACCACGGGGCTCGAGGGCACGTCGCTGGAGCGTGCAAAGCGGGCGCTGACCTATATTAAGAAACACGACACGGTGGAAGAAACCGAGATACGCGCTGAATTCGCCACCTATTTCGATGCGGTGGCTTAAAAAAGGGAAGTGAGAGGAAGTGGCGGAAACATTGGAAAGCAAGGCCGCGAAGGCCGCACCGATGGACCGTCTGTGGGCCGAGAATGATGATTCACGTGTCACCGGCGACCCGTCGCTGGTCGTCGACGTGGCCGGTTTCGAAGGTCCGCTCGATCTTCTACTGCATCTGGCCCGCACCCAGAAAGTCGATCTGGCGCGGATTTCGATCCTGGCGCTGGTCGAGCAATACCTGACCTTTGTCGAGACGGCGAGGACGCTCAGGCTTGAGCTTGCCGCCGACTATCTGGTGATGGCGGCGTGGCTGGCCTTCCTCAAGTCGAAGCTCCTGATCCCCAAGCAGCCGGGCGACGAGGGCGAAAGCGGCGAGGAACTGGCGGCGGTGCTACAGTTCCGGCTGAAGCGGCTGGAAGCCATGCGCGACGCCTCGGCGCGCCTGGTCAATCGCAACCGGCTCGGCCGTGACGTGTTCGCGCGCGGCATGCCGGAAATGGTCATCATCGAAAAGCGCAACGCCTATTCGGCCTCGCTTTACGATCTGCTCACTGCCTATGCCCAGCAACGGCAGAAGCAGGCGATCAACAATGTGACGATCGCCAGGCGCGGCGTCTGGTCGCTCAAGGACGCGCGCGATATCCTGACCCGCCTGGTTGGGGCTCTGCACGACTGGGCGACGCTGGAAAGCTTTCTGATCGTGTACATGACCGGCCCCGAGGAGCGGCGCACGGCGATCGCCAGCTCTTTCGCGGCCACGCTGGAACTGGTGCGCGAAGGCACGATGGACATGCGGCAGGACGAAGTCTTCGCGCCGATCTATCTGCGCGGCCGCGCGCAGGCAATCAAGGCAGTCGAGGTGGCATCATGAGCGAACGCGCCAACGCTTCGGTTATCCCGTTCAAGGTCGGCGATGAAGCGGAAGAGGAGTCGCTTTCGCAGAACCCGGCCGAGCAACAGGTACAGAATCCGGCCGAGCGGCTGCATCTGGCCGAAGCCGTCCGCATGGCCGAGGCGATCGTGTTCGCCAGTGCCGAGCCTGTCAGCGAAAAGCAGCTTGCGGCACGCCTGCCGGACGGCATCAACATCGCCCTGGCCATGGCCGAGCTGCAGCAGATCTATGCCCGGCGCGGCGTCAATCTGGTGCGTATCGGCGACGCCTGGGCGTTCCGCACGGCCGGCGATCTCGCTTTCCTGATGAGCCGGGATACTGTCCAACAAAGGAAGCTCTCCCGCGCGGCTCTCGAAGTGCTGGCAATCATTGCCTATCACCAGCCGGTGACGCGCGCCGAGATCGAGGACATCCGAGGCGTCGAAACCTCGAAAGGCACGCTCGACACGCTGTTGGAAACGGAATGGGTGCGCATGCGCGGCCGGCGCAAAACGCCGGGACGCCCTGTCACCTACGGCACCACCGACACCTTCCTCGACCATTTCGCGCTGGAGGAGATCCGCGATCTTCCGGGCATGGAGGAACTGAAGGGCGCCGGCCTGCTTTCGGGCCGCATGCCGTCGAATTTCTCCATTCCACAGCCGCCGGCCGATCCCGATGCATTGACCGACGACGAGGAAGCGCTGACCGACATCGACCTTGAGGAACTCGGCCTGCTGACGCCGCGCGTCACGGAAGATTGACTGGCATTAGCCGCCGATCTGTCGAGGATGCGCGGATTCGTAGCGGGCCATCACGTTGAAAATGCGTGACATCCGCCACCCTTTCATAAACTCTGTCGCAGTTGTGTTTGAATCCCAACGCGAAAACGCATAGATCATCGCCAGGGAAAACGTTCGAGAGAGATTTGCTATGGGTTCATTTTCGATTTGGCATTGGATGATCGTGCTGGTGATCGTGCTGCTGGTGTTCGGCCGCGGCAAGATTCCCGAGCTGATGGGCGATATGGCCAAGGGCATCAAGAGCTTCAAGAAGGGCATGGCCGACGACGACGTTGCCGAAGACAAGCGCACCGTCGAACATCGCGCCGACGAGACCGTTACGGCCGCGAAGGAAAAAGCCAGCAAGAGCTGAGCCACAGGGCTCTAGTCGGAACAGAGTGCCATGTTTGAAGTCGGCTGGACCGAAATGCTGGTCATCGCGATCGTCATGATCGTGGTCGTCGGGCCCAAGGATTTGCCCAATATGCTGCGTACCTTCGGCCGCACGACGGCGAAGCTGCGCGCCATGGCGTCCGATTTCCAAAAGCAGTTCAACGAAGCGCTGAAGGAAGCCGAGCTCGACGACGTCAAGAAGTCGGTCGACGAGCTTAGAGGCCTCAGCCCGATGGCCGAAATCAGGAAGCAGCTCAATCCGTTCGAACAGGCCGCGGCCGACGTTCGCTCCGGCGTCGACGCGGCGATGAAGCCGAAGCCGGCGGCGGACCCGGCAACGCCTGCCGCTTCGACACCGCTGGCGGCGGAGCCGTTGAAGAATGGCGCAACGACCATGCCTGGCGTCAACGGGCCGGAAACCATGCCGGCAGCGCCGATTTTCCCGGCAATGACCGATGAATCGGTGGTGACGGCATCAGTGCCGACAGAACCGGCGCCGAAGGCGTCCGCGACAAAGAAAGTAGCCAAGCCTGCGCCGGCAAAGGCAATGCCGGTGATAAAAGCGCCGGCCAAGGCTTCGGCGAATGGTGCAAAGGCGCCGGCGAAGACCGCGACGGCGGCAAAGGCTGAAACGCCCAAAGCCGCGAAGCCCGTTGCGGCCAAGGCCCTCGCGACCAAGACCGTGGCGAAAGCCGATCCGAAGCCTGCTCCGGCGAAGAAACCGACAGCCAAGAAGACGGCGGGAGCCGCCAAGTGAGCGTTTCGGACAAGGAAAAGGACGAGATCGAGAAATCGTCGGCGCCGCTGATGGAGCATCTGATCGAGTTGCGCCGGCGGCTGATCTGGTCGCTCGGAGGCTTCTTCGTTGCCTTCCTGGTCTGTTTCTTCTTCGCCAAGAAGCTGTTCAACCTTCTGGTCGTCCCGTTCAAATGGGCGACGCAATGGGCAGGGCTCGATCCGCACAAGGTCGAGCTGATCTACACCGCGCCGCAGGAATTCTTCTTCACGCAGGTCAAGCTCGCCATGTTCGGCGGCATGGTGATCGCGTTTCCGCTGATCGCCACGCAAATCTACAAGTTCATCGCGCCAGGCCTCTACAAGAACGAGCGCAATGCCTTCCTGCCGTTCCTGATCGCGTCGCCGATCCTGTTCCTGATGGGCGCGTCGCTGGTCTATTTCTTCTTCACGCCGATGGTGATGTGGTTCTTCCTCGCCATGCAGCAGGCCGGCACCGACGAACAGGTGCAGATTTCGCTGCTGCCGAAAGTGTCGGAATATCTCAGCCTGATCATGACGCTGATCTTTTCCTTCGGCCTGGTGTTCCAGCTGCCGGTGGTGACCAGCCTGATGACGCGGGTCGGCATGCTGTCGTCCAAGGCACTGGCCGAGAAGCGCAAATGGGCAATCGTCATTGCCTTCGTCGTCGCTGCGGTGCTGACACCACCAGATCCGATGAGCCAGATCGGCCTGGCCATCCCGACGATCCTTCTTTACGAAGTCTCCATCTGGGCCGCCCGGCTGATCGAGCGCGATCAGGAAAAGCAGCGCGTGGCGCGTGAGAAGCAGGACGCGGCGGAAACCGTGGCGGACAAAGCCCCGGACGAGCCTCCGGCGCCGGCAGCCTCGTAGCCAACAGAGCGGCGGCGGCGGCGGAAAAAGACGGTCGCCGCCCAGCCTATCTTGCATCGATCTCAGATGCGGTTTACGCCCCTTTGGCCTAGCTAGAGGACGGATAGACCATGCTTGACATCAAATGGATTCGCGACAACCCGAAGGCCCTTGTCGAGGCGCTGGTGAAGCGCTCGTGGTCGGCGGGTGAGGCGCAGTCCACGGTTGACGGGCTGATCGCCTCGGACGAGGCGCGGCGCGAACACGTCACCGAGCTGCAGACCAGACAGGAGCGCCGCAATGCCGCCTCGAAGGAGATCGGCAACGCCATGCGTTCGGGCGACGCGGCACTTGCCGAGAAGCTGAAAGCCGAGGTCGGCGAGATAAAAACCTTTATCCAGAATGGCGAGGCGCGCGAGCGCGAGCTCGACAAGGCGCTGAACGATGCGCTGGCGGTGCTGCCCAACGTGCCGTTCGACGACGTGCCTGTCGGCAAGGATGAGCATGACAATGTCGTCAAGCACATCGTCGGCAAGGTGCCGACGCGGCCGAACTGGGTGAAGGAGCATTTCGAGATCGGCGAAGCGCTCGGCATGATGGATTTCGAGCGCGCCGCGAAACTGTCAGGCTCGCGCTTCACCGTGCTGAAAAGCGGCTTGGCGCGGATGGAACGTGCGCTTGGTCAGTTCATGCTCGATCTGCATACGACCGAGCATGGCTATGAGGAGATCCAGCCGCCGCTGATGGTGCGCGACGAGGCGATGTTCGGAACAGGGCAACTGCCAAAGTTTGCGGAAGACTTGTTTTCGGCAACAAGGCGGCTCTCCGACGGCGAACGGGAAGATCTGATCGAAGAGTTCGCTATGCAGGAATACAACCAAGAGCGCCCTGAAAAAGGCACTCGTCTGCGGGCTTACGTCAAGATGCTGATTAAGCATCGTGAACTAGCGCCGACAGCGGATCGGCATTGGCTCATCCCGACCGCCGAGGTCCCGCTCACCAACCTTGTGCGCGAAGAAATCACCGCGCATGAAAAACTGCCGCTACGCTATACGGCGCTGACGCCGTGCTTCCGTTCCGAAGCGGGCTCGGCCGGGCGCGACACGCGCGGCATGCTGCGCCAGCACCAGTTCTACAAGGTCGAGCTGGTGTCGATCACCGATCAGGAATCGTCACTCGCCGAGCACGAGCGGATGACGCAATGCGCCGAGGAAGTGCTCAAGCGCCTCGGCCTGCCGTTCCGCACCATGACGCTGTGCACCGGCGACATGGGCTTTGGCGCGCGCAAGACCTATGACATCGAGGTCTGGCTGCCCGGCCAGAACGCCTATCGCGAAATCTCGTCCTGTTCGGTGTGCGGCGATTTCCAGGCGCGCCGCATGGACGCCCGCTACAAGGACAGAGACGGCAAGGGCAACCGCTTCGTCCACACGCTCAATGGTTCGGGCACTGCCGTCGGCCGCGCGCTCATCGCCGTCATCGAAAATTACCAGAATGAGGATGGCAGCGTAACCATTCCTGAAGTGCTGCGGCCTTACATGGGCGGTCTGGAAAAGATCGAAGCGAAATAATGCGCATCCTTTTGACCAATGACGACGGCATTCATGCCGAGGGCCTGGCGTCGCTCGAACGCGTCGCGCGCACATTGTCCGACGATGTCTGGGTGGTGGCGCCGGAGCAGGACCAGTCCGGCTATGCGCATTCGCTGTCGATCTCGGAGCCGCTGCGGCTGCGCAAGATCGGCGAGAAGCACTTTGCCGTGCGCGGCACGCCGACCGATTGCGTCATCATGGGTGTCAAGAAGATCCTGCCCGGCGCACCCGACCTGATCCTGTCCGGCATCAATTCCGGCGCCAACATCGCCGACGACGTCACCTATTCCGGCACCGTCGCCGGCGCCATGGAAGGCGCGCTGCTCGGCATCCGCTCGATCGCGCTCAGCCAGGGCTACAGCTATGTCGGCGAGGATCGCGTCGTCCCTTACGAGACGACCGAGGCGCTGGCGCCGGCGCTGTTGAAGAAGCTGGTGGCGACGCCGCTGCCGGACGGTGTGCTGCTCAACGTCAATTTTCCGAACTGCCTTCCCGAAGAGGTCGCCGGCACAGTGGTCACCTCGCAAGGCAAGCTGGTGCACAGCCTGTGGGTCGACGAGCGCCGCGACGGCCGCGGCCTGCCTTATTACTGGCTGCGTTTTGGCCGCGAGCCGGTCGAAGGCAAGCAAGGTACCGACCTCTACGCCCTGCGCAACAGGCTGGTGTCGGTGACGCCACTGCAGCTCGACCTCACCGCGCATGAAATCCGTGACCAATTGAGCAAGGCGCTTGCATGAACCAGGGGATCGATGACCGCGAAGGCTTTGCCGCCTTTCTGCTACGCCTGCGCGGCCGGGGGACGGTGCCGAAGGCATTGATCGCGGCCTTCGAGGCGACGCCGCGGCGCGGTTTCCTGGCCGCCCAGTTCCATTCCATTGCCTGGTCGGACCGCATGCTGCCGATCGAATGCGGCGAAGCGATCGAAGGCGCCGACATGCAGGCGGCGGTGATCGCCGCACTCGCCATCGAGCAGGGCAACCGCGTGCTCGAGATCGGCACCGGCTCCGGCTATACCTCGGCGGTGATGTCGCGGCTGGCCGCGCGGGTCGTCACCACGGATCGCTACAAGACGCTCGTCGAGCAGGCGAGGCAGCGCTTCGAGGCGCTCGGCATCGGCAATGTCATCGTGCGTCACGCCGATGGTTCCGGCGGGCTGCCGAATGAAGGGCCGTTCGATCGCATCGTTGCCTGGGCCGCCTTCGACAGCCTGCCGCGCTTCCTGCTCGACCAATTGTCGAGCGGCGGCATGGTCATCGCCCCGATCGGACCCGAGGAGGGCGAACAGGTGCTGGCCAAGCTGACCAAGGTCGGCAGCCGGTTCGAGCGTGAAGACATCGGCCTTGTCCGCCTGCAGCCGATCCTGGGCAGCGTGGCCGCCGTCATTTAGGGGCGTTGAGGGTCAGGTAATGCCGGCCCGCAAACGGTAGGTCGCGCCCGTCTTGGCTCCGGCTCGGCCTGACCTAAAATCTCTCCTCGGCGCACACTCTAATATTTTAAGAAAAATTGCATCGGATTCCATGAGGTTAACCGTCGAGTAACATTAACGCGCTTTAATCATGCCTAGTTTGTACCGGGTATGTGCGGGTTAGTGCGATGCAACTCAGTGTTTTGAAGACAAACGGACGCAATCTGCTGCGGGGTTGCGCTGTCCTCATGGTCGCCGGTGCTGCGGCGGGGTGCAGTTCCCAGGTTTCGCGGTTCAATGGCGTCGACGACGTCTTTACATCCTCGACCAACAATCAGCGCACCATCATCAACAAGCAGGATGCCGTACAGCAGCCCTATCCGGGCGATGTCGCGGCCGCTCCCATCGATGGCAGCCACACACAGTCGGTCAGCCGCTCCAGCCTCGAGCCGGTCTCGACGCGGCCGCTGCCGCCACCCGTTGCCCAGGCGCAGCCGGCTCCCGCACTGGCGCCCGCCGCAAAGCCGACGCGCACCGCATTGGCTCCGGCGCCGCATGTTGACAGGACCACGACCGGTACCGTTGCTCCGGCCGCATCGCCGTTCAAGGTTGCGCAGCCCGATGCCCCGCGCGTGGCAGCGGCCGGCACGCCGCATGCGACCGAGATCGTCGTCAGGGACGGTGAAACGATTTCAGGCATAGCCCAGCACTACAAGGTGCCGGCCGACGTGATCATGAAGGTCAACGGGCTGAGCGCCACCAAGGGTCTGAAGACCGGCCAGAAGCTGGTCATCCCGGCCTATGCCTACTCCAGCAAAGGCGAGCCGAAAGTCGCCGACGCCAAGCCGGCGAAAGACGGCAAGCATGACCTGCCGGCCACGGCGCCCGACAAGGTCGCGGTGCTGCCACAGCAGCCGAAGCTGAAGGAGGGCAAGTCCGCCGCTCAGGTCGACACGTCGGCTGCCGCAAACCAGCCCAAGGAGCCCAAGCCGCAGATGGCCGCCGCCAAGGCGACTGGCGCTGCCGGCACCTACACGGTCCAGTCGGGCGACACGATGTCTTCGATTGCGAGGAAGACCGGCGTTGGCGTCGTTGCTCTAAAGCAGGCCAACGGGATGAAGGATGGCCTGCTCAAGATCGGCCAGACCCTGAAAGTGCCGACTGGCGGGGCCGCAACGGTCGCCAGCGCCAAGCCGGCCAAGATCGATCCGGTGACCACGGCCACCACCCAGCCCGCCGCAAAGGCCACGCCGTCGGAAACGCTGGCGTCGTACACGCCGCCGAAGAAAGATTCGAAGGTCATCCAGCAGGCCGAGGACGACGACGCCGTCGCACCTGACGCCACCGGCATCGGCAAGATGCGCTGGCCGGTGCGTGGCCGCGTAATCTCCGGTTTCGGGTCCGGCAAGGACGGCGTCGACATCGCCGTGCCGGCAGGAACGCCGGTCAAGGCGGCCGAGAACGGCGTCGTCATCTATGCCGGCGATGGCCTCAAGGAATTCGGCAACACGGTGCTGGTGCGCCACGAGAATGGCCTGGTCACCGTCTACGGCCACGCCAGCTCGATCGAGGTGCAGCGCGGCCAGAAGGTCAAGCGCGGCCAGGAAATCGCGTTGTCGGGCATGAGCGGCACGACGGACTCGCCGAAGCTGCACTTCGAAGTGCGCAAGAACTCCGCCCCGGTCGATCCCTCCGGCTATCTCGAATAGTCGGGGCTATCTCGAATAGAAGAAAAAAAGCAATTTGCGGGCCGTCTGACCTCCAGTCCGGCCCGCCGGCTCAGCCCGTTCCGCAAGGAGCGGGCTTTTTCAGTTGGTTGCGGGCGGATCAATCCTTCAGCGGCTTGCCGAGCCGGCCGGCCAGGTCCTGCGTGAACTGCCAGGCGACGCGGCCTGAACGACTGCCGCGTGTCGTTGCCCATTCCAGCGCCTCAGTGCGCAGCTGCTCGGGATCGATAGTCAGGCCATGATGGCTGATATAGCCGTCGATCATGTCGAGATACTCGTCCTGCGAACATTTGTGGAAGCCGAGCCACAGGCCGAAGCGGTCGGACAGCGACACCTTTTCCTCGACCGCCTCGGACGGGTTGATCGCGGTCGAGCGCTCATTGTCGATCATGTCGCGCGGCAACAGGTGGCGGCGGTTCGAGGTGGCGTAGAAGATGACATTGGCCGGGCGGCCCTCGACGCCGCCTTCGAGCGCTGCCTTGAGCGATTTGTAGGAGGTGTCGTCATGGTCGAAGGAGAGGTCGTCGCAAAACAGGATGAAGCGGAAGGGGGCTGCCTTGAGCAATCCCATCAGCTTTGGCAGCGTGTCGATGTCCTCGCGGTGGATTTCGATCAGCTTCAACGGTAGGTCGGACTTGGCCTTGGCGTTGATCTGCGCATGCACGGCCTTGACCAGCGACGATTTGCCCATGCCGCGCGCGCCCCACAACAACACATTGTTGGCTGGATACCCGGCGGCGAAGCGTTCGGTGTTGTCGACAAGGATGTCGCGGACACGGTCGACGCCACGGATCAGGCCGATGTCGACGCGGTTAACCCTGCGTACCGGCTCCAGATAGCCCGGATCGGCCTGCCAGACGAAGCAATCGGCCTCGCCGAGGTCGGTTTGGGGCACTGGCGGCGGGGCGAGGCGGCTCACCGCCTCGATCAGCCGGTCGAGTTTCTGGTTCAGGGCTTCAATGCTGCTGTCGGTCATGTCTGTCTTTTGTTTTCTCGTTTTTGACGTGCGGGAGCGTGAACCTGCCCGATTGCGCCTGATACAAAACCGGTTGCAACCTTTTGTTCGAGCGTGATCTTTTCGCAAAACCGGCTCGCGCTTTTTGCGATCATGCTCTAACACGGCTCAACAGGCCGGAAAAGCAGCCGATTTGGCCGGCCGCGCAGTTGCATTGACAACTTTACCGACTATATTCCGGCCAAATTTCAAGGGGCCGCCAAATTACGGTTTGGCGGCTGTTTTCAAAATTCAGGAGTACCTCGATGTTCGTGACACCGGCATACGCCCAAGGCGTTGGCGCTTCTCCCGACATGTTCATCAGCATTTTGCCGTTTGTCCTGATTTTCGTGATCATGTATTTTCTGATCATCCGGCCGCAGCGCACGCAGCTGAAGAAGCGCGGCGAGATGCTGGCCGCGGTCCGTCGCGGCGATACGGTCGTCACTGGCGGCGGCTTCGTCGGCAAGGTGACCAAGGTGATCGACGACAATGAGCTCGAGATCGACCTCGGCGGCGGCACCAAGGTAACGGCGCTGCGCTCGACGATCGCCGATGTGCGCGTCAAGGGCGAGCCGGTGGCCAACCAGAACGCCAAGAAATAATCCAATTTTAGGCGGAGCGATCCGCGGACACGCTCTGACGGACGACGCCATATGCTGTATTTTTCGCGCTTCAAGATGATCCTGATCTGGGTGGCCGTGGCCATCACAGTGATCCTCGCCGCGCCCAATCTCATCCCCGCAAGTACCTTGGCCAAGCTTCCCGACTGGGTGCCGAAGCGGCAGATGACGCTCGGCCTCGATCTGCAGGGCGGTTCGCACATTCTGCTGGAGATGAATCAGAACGATCTGATCAAGGACCGGCTGGAGACGACGCGCGACGAAATCCGCACACTGCTACGTGACGCCAAGATCGGCTATACCGGCCTTGCCGGCACTGGGCGGACCTTGCAGGTTCGCATCACCGATCCCGCCCAGCTCGATGCCGCCAAGACAGCACTGAAGACGCTGACCGATCCGGTCGCTGCCGGCCTGTTCACCGGCGGCTCCATCCAGGAAATGACGCTGGACGATTCCGAGCCCGGCCTGCTCAAGTTCAACGTCACCGACGCCGGCATCAAATATCGCACATCGACGGCGTTGACGCAGTCGATCGAGGTGGTCGAGCGCCGCGTCAACGAACTCGGCACGACCGAACCCATCGTGCAGCGGCAAGGCGACGACCGCATCCTTGTTCAGGTGCCGGGTCTTCAGGACCCGCAGCGGCTTAAGGAAATCCTTGGCCAGACCGCCAAGCTGACCTTCCAGATGGTCGACCAGTCGATGCCGGTGCAGGACGCGCTCAACGCCCGCCCGCCCGCCGGTTCGTCAGTGCTCTATTCGCAGGATGATCCGCCGGTTCCCTATCTGATCGAAAACCGCGTCATCGTCTCGGGTGAAAACCTCGTCGATGCGCAGGCGACATACAATTCGCAGAACAACGAGCCGGTGGTTTCGTTCCGCTTCGATTCGAAGGGTGCCGCGCGTTTCGGCCAGGCGACCTCGCAGAATGTCGGCAAGCTGTTCGCCATCATCCTCGACAATCAAGTGATCTCGGCGCCGCAGATTCGTGAGCCGATCCTCGGCGGCACCGGCCAGATCTCGGGTAACTTCACCGCCCAGAGCGCCAACGACCTTGCCGTGCTCCTGCGCGCCGGCGCCTTGCCCGCGACGCTGACGGTGATCGAAGAGCGTACCGTTGGTCCGGGTCTCGGCCAGGATTCCATCCATGCCGGCAAGGTCGCCGGCATCATCGGTTCGATCCTGGTCGTCGTTTTCATGTTCGTGGCCTACGGCTTCCTCGGCTTCCTCGCCAACATCGCGCTGGCGGTGCACGTGGCGATGATCGTCGGACTGTTGTCGCTGCTCGGCGCGACGCTGACCTTGCCTGGTATCGCCGGTATCGTGCTGACCATCGGCATGGCGGTCGATTCCAACGTGCTGATCTACGAACGTATCCGCGAGGAACGACGAAACGGCCGCTCGGTGATCCAGGCGATCGATACCGGTTTCACCAAGGCGCTCGCGACCATCGTCGATTCCAACGTCACCTCGCTGATCGCAACCGTGGTGCTGTTCTATCTCGGCACCGGGCCGGTGAAGGGCTTTGCCATCACCTTCGCCATCGGCATCCTGACCACGGTCTTCACCGCTTTCACCTTTACCCGTCTGCTGGTCTCGATCTGGCTGCGCCGGGCCCGCCCGAAGGAGTTGCCGAAGGCGCCGGTAACCTTCATTCCGCCCGGCACGAAGATCCCCTTCATGGGCATCCGCCGCTGGACCTTCGCGCTGTCGAGCATCCTTTCGGTCCTCTCGGTCGTGCTGTTCATGACCGTCGACATCAATTACGGCATCGACTTCAAGGGCGGCTCGCTGATCGAGGTGAAGGCCAAGAGCGGCAACGCCGACATCGCCGATATCCGTGGGCGGCTGACCGAACTCAACATCGGTGAAGTCCAGGTGCAGCAGTTCGGCGATCCGAACGACGTGCTGATCCGTGTCGGCTCGCAGGATGGCGGCGAGAATGCCGAGCAGACCGTCATCGACAAGGTGCGCGGCGAGCTGCAGGACAATTATGATTTCCGCCGCGTCGAAGTGGTGGGGCCGACCGTCTCGGGCGAGCTCGCCAAGCAGGGCACGATCGCCATGCTAATCGCGCTGCTTGGCATTCTGGTCTATGTCTGGTTCCGCTTCGAATGGCAGTTTGCGGTCGGCGCCATCGTGGCGACGGTGCACGATGTGGTCATGACACTCGGCTTCTTCGTCATCACCGGGCTGGAGTTCAATCAGTCATCGCTGGCGGCGATCCTGACCATCATCGGCTATTCGCTGAACGATACGATCGTGGTCTATGACCGTGTTCGAGAGGATCTGCGAAAATACAAGCGAATGCCGCTGCCGCAGCTTTTGAACAACGCCATCAACGAGACGCTGTCGAGAACGACGCTGACCTCGGTGACGACGATCCTGGCGCTGCTGGCGCTGGTTCTGTTCGGCGGCGAGGTCATCCGCTCGTTCACCATGGCAATGCTGTTCGGCGTCGTGTTCGGCACCTACTCGTCGATCTTCATCGCCGCACCGCTGCTGATCCTGTTCAAACTGCGGCCGCAGGCTTCGGCGGACGAGGAGAAGCCGGCTGGCGGCGGCAAGGCGGTCGCGACCTGACGCGCCGCCCCGAAAGGGTGACAAAACGGTGACCAGCAAAGGCATCGTCATCCGCGAGGCGCATTTTCCCGGCCGCGCGCCGATCGAAGCCTACGGCAATGGCGGGTTCCGCTTTGCCGACATGTCGCATCGCGGCTCGCTGCTCTGTCTGCCATCCGGCATCCATGGCTGGGAACCGGCGGATCCTCTGGCGCTGACGGTGGCGGATTTCGACAAGCTGCTGACTGAGGCCGACAAGGTCGAGATCCTGCTGGTCGGCATGGGCAGGGATCTCAGGCCGTTGCCCGCCGCACTGCGGGCCGCGCTGAAGGCGGCCGGCATTGCGTCCGACCCGATGTCGACCGGTGCAGCGGTACGGACCTACAATGTCCTTCTGGCGGAAGAGCGCGCCGTAGCCGCCGCGCTCATAGCCGTCGACTGAGATGTCCCAGAATGCCAAAATCGTCATGGACGCGGTGCGCGCCGCCGACCATGACCGCTATCTCACCGCGCTCTATGCGCCGGCAGACAAGCGCGACGCGCTGTTTTCGCTCTATGCCTTCAATGCCGAAATCGCCGGCATTCGCGATCGCATCCACGAGGCGCTGCCAGGCGAGGTGCGGCTGCAATGGTGGCGCGATGTCATTGCCGACGGCGGAGAAGCGGGCGCCGGCCATCCCACAGCCGAAGCCTTGAATGCCACCATAGCGACATTCAATCTGCCGAAGCCGGCCTTCGAGAACATGCTCGATGCGCGCATCTTCGATCTTTACGACGACCCGATGCCATCGCGCACCGATCTGGAAGGCTATTGCGGCGAGACGGCCGCCGCGCTCATCCAGCTGGCGGCGATGGTGCTCGACCCCGGCGAGGCGCCACGCTTTGCCGAATTGGCGGGTAGGGCAGGCTGCGCGCAGGCGATGATGGGCCTGTTGCTGTTGCTGCCGTTGCACCGCAAACGCGGACAGTGTTTTGTCCCGGCCGATATCCTTGCTGCGGCAGGTTCTTCGCCGCAGGAGTTTCTCACTGGCGACGGCGGTCCTGGCGCCAAACGCGCGGTGGCGGCGATGATGGCGCTGGCGCGGGACCATCTTTCCGCCTTCGAGCAAGGTGCTGCGGCGTCGCCGGTCTCGCTGCGCCCGGCATTTCTGCCGCTGGCGCTGTCGCGCGCCTATCTCACGAAAATGGAACGCGGCTCCCCGCTCGACGGCGTGGCGCGGCTGTCCGCCTTGCGCCGGCATTGGCTGCTTTTGCGCCGCGCGACCAAGGGCTGGCCGGCACTTTGACGTAAACGTCAATCATGCTAAGGAGTCCCCGAGCCAGAACTGTCGCCAAAGACGACAGGCCGGCCGGAGGAGATACCCGTTCATGAGCCTGCCGCTGCTGATCGCGATCGTCGCCCTTGGCATTGCGCTGTCGGTTGCCGCGGTGCATTTCACCGGCGGCAGCAAGACGGCGACGCTAGCCGGCGCCGATCAAACAATGAGCCGCTTCGCCGAGGATTTTCCCGACGAGATGGTGACGCTGGTGCGCCTGACGGCGGATGCCAGGACCGCGTTTCTGGATATCGGGCTAGGGCGCATCGGGATCGTTCATAGCGTCGGCGACTGCTTTTTGACCCGCATCGTCACGCCTCAAGATGTCGCGGTTTTGAACGTCGGAGATGTCAATACGGTCTCGTTCCGGCTCGCTGATTTCACCTGGAAGGGCGGCCGCTTTCGCTTTTCCAGCGCAGCAGATGCACAAGGCTTGCTGAAAGCGCTTCAGCCGCAACATCCAAGTTCCGCCAGGGAGGCTGCGTGATGGACGACTACAATTTCCCGCAAGTCACGCAGCTTGCCATCCCGTTCTTCGTTGCCGCGATCCTGATTGAACTCTGGCTGGTGCGAACCGGCCGCGCCAAGGGTTCGTTCGAGACGCGCGACACCTTGACGAGCCTGATGATGGGCACCGGCAATGTCGTTGCCGGACTGCTGCTTGGCGTCGTGTCCTACTGGGCGCTGCTGTGGCTGTGGCAATTCCGCGTCTTCAATCTCGGCCTGTCGGTCTGGGTGTTCCTCGCCGCCTTCCTGCTCGATGATCTGCGCTACTATTTCTATCATCGTATCGCGCACCGGGTGCGCTGGGTGTGGGCCGAGCACGTCAACCACCATTCCAGCCAGCACTACAATCTGTCGACGGCGCTGCGGCAAAGCTGGACCGGGCTGTTCACCTTCATGTTCGTGCTGCAGGCGCCGCTGGTGCTGCTTGGCTTTCATCCGGCGGTCATTGCCTTCACCTTCGGCTTCAATCTGATCTGGCAGTTCTGGATCCACACCGAGACCATCGGCAAGATGTGGGGCTGGTTCGAGTTCGTCTTCAACACGCCCTCGCATCACCGCGTCCACCATGCCACCAATCCGCGCTATCTCGATGCCAACTACGCCGGCACGCTGATCATCTGGGATCGCATGTTCGGAACCTTCGTCGGTGAATTGGAAAAGGACCGGCCGCGCTATGGCATCGTCAGGAATCTCGGCACCTTCAATCCGCTGAAAGTGGCGTTCCATGAATGGATCGGCATGTTCAGGGATGCCTTTGCGCCGGGTCTGACGTTGAGCGACCGCCTGAACTATCTGATCAAGCCGCCAGGCTGGAGCCATGACGGCTCGCGCGAAACTTCGGAGACGCTGAAGGCCGCCTATGTCAGGCGAAATCCAAGCGAGGCCGGCAAGCCGGGGCTGCCGATGGCAGGTGCGGAGCCAGCAGAATAGGGGAGTTTACTCCGCCGCTTCGGCCGTTTCCGTTTGCGACGCCAACCCCAACCATTGCCGGCAATCGGCACGTGCGCGCGACGTGATGGCATGCCGCTTGGCGACGGTCTTGTCCTTGCCGCGCATGCGTTTGCCCTCGGCTTTAGGGGCTTCGACGGACGGGAACAGGCCGAAATTGACATTCATCGGCTGGAAGGAACGCTTTCCCGGCTCGTCGTCTGAAACGATGTGGCCGCCGGTGATGTGGTTGAGCAAGGCGCCGAAAGCCGTGGTGAGCGGCGGCAGGGATGGTGCCTGGCCGAGCCGCTCAGTGGCGGCGAAGCGGCCGGCGAGGAGGCCGATGGCAGCACTTTCGACATAGCCTTCGCAGCCGGTGATCTGGCCGGCAAAACGCAGGCCAGGGCGCGATTTCAGCTGCAGCGAGGCGTCCAGCAAGGTCGGCGAGTTGATGTAGGTGTTGCGGTGCAGGCCGCCGAGGCGGGCGAAATCGGCGTTTTCGAGACCCGGAATGGTGCGGAAGACGCGCACCTGTTCGGCATGCTTCAGCTTGGTCTGAAAACCGACCATGTTGTAGAGCGTGCCCAGCGCATTGTCCTGGCGCAGCTGCACCACGGCATAAGCTTTCACGGTCGGATTGTGCGCATTGGTCAGCCCCATCGGCTTCATGGGTCCGTAGCGAAGCGTCTCGACGCCGCGCTCGGCCATGATCTCGACCGGCAGGCAGCCATCGAAATAGGGTGTGCCTTCCCATTGCTTGAATTCAGTCTTCTGGCCGTCGACCAGCGCCTGCACGAAGGCGAGGTACTGGTCCTTGTCCATCGGGCAATTGATGTAGTCCTTGCCGGTGCCGCCCGGCCCGACCTTGTCGTAGCGCGACTGGAACCAGCAGATATCCATGTCGATCGTGTCGAAATGGACGATCGGCGCGATAGCGTCGAAGAAGGCGAGCGCATCGGCGCCGGTCGCTTCCGCGATCGACTGGGCAAGCGATGGCGCGGTCAGCGGACCGGTGGCGACGATCGCCTGATCCCAATCCGCCGGCGGCAGGCCCGGTATTTCCTCGCGCTGGATGGTGATCAGCGGGTGTGCTTCGAGTTTTTTCGTCACGGCGTCGGCGAATCCGTCGCGGTCGACGGCAAGCGCACCGCCGGCCGGCACCTGGTTGGCGTCGCCGGCGCTCATGATCAATGAGCCGGCCAGCCGCATTTCGGCGTGCAACAGGCCGACAGCGTTGTTTTCGGCGTCGTCGGAGCGGAAGGAGTTGGAACAAACCAGTTCGGCCAGGCTATCGGTCTTGTGGGCATCGGTGCCGCGAACGGGCCGCATTTCATGCAGGATGACGGGAACGCCGGCTTGCGCTGCCTGCCAGGCAGCTTCGGAGCCGGCGAGGCCGCCGCCGATGATGTGGATGGGATTTTTGCTCATGAGCGCCGGAATAATCGCTTGATGCGGCGATTGCAATTGCCGTGCGTGGTCAGGGCAAACAGCGGTTCGAAGAATCAACCCCAGAAACGACAACACCCGCCGGGGGAGGAGGTCCGGCGGGTGTCGTTTTGGGGGTCGACCCTCGGGAGGAGGTGAAGGCCGACCGTATTCGTCATTGCCGGGGAGGAGGTCGGCTTTGACGAAATCTCTTTCGCTGTTTTTGAAAGGGGCGAAACCCTTTGGGGCAAATTTGATTTGCCCCGGGGAAACAGCGCCCGCCGCGGGAGGAGGTGCGGCGGGCGCCGTTTTTGTGGCCAACCCTCGGGAGGAGGTGAAGGTTGACCGGATCCGTCAGGGTCGGGGAGGAGGTCGACCCTGGCGAAATTCTGGTTAGATCGCCCGGCGGGCGACGATCTTGATTTCGTCGCGGACGATACCGAGATCATGCAGCTGGCGGTTCGAAAGGCGACCCAGCTCGGTAACCGTCTCGCGATAAACGCGCCAGTTACGATAGTTGCGGATCAGGTTCATTGTCGTTCTCTTTTTCAAAACTGGTTCGGACCATTCGCGGTCCGAAGAATTAGACCGCCTTGCGAGCGACGTAGGGAATGTCGCTGCGGCTGATGCCGAGGTCGGTCAGTTCACGGTTGCTCAGGCGGCTCAGCTCGGACACGGTGTCCCTATAGCGGCGCCAGTTGCGGTAGTTGCGGATCAGGTTCATGGTAGTTCTCGTTTCGTCTTTCTTGCGGATCATTCCGTTTGTGTACGAACTATAAATAGGCGGACCCATATCGATTTAAAAGCGCTATGGCTGCATGGCAGCAATGCAAATTGTGCAATGCAGCATTAACGCGCGTTCATGGACCTGACACAAAAAGACCCGAATCGGAAAATGCCGTTGCGTCAACGGTTTGACCGGGTCGGCTGAAAAAAAGACCAAACCGGGGAGAAGCGGCATGGCGGGTTATTCGTCGCGGGTCAGGGCGGATATCGCACGCTGGCAGCAGGCCGGGCTGATCGACGCCACGACGGCCGACGTGCTGGCGCGCGATGTCAAGGCCAACGAACGCAAGTCGCTCAGCTTCGGCTCGATCCTGGCTATGATGGCTGCCTTGCTGTTCGGCGCCGCCATCCTGATTTTCGTCGCCGCCAACTGGGACGCGATCCCGCGGCTGGCGCGCGTTCTGGCACTCTTTGCGGTCATCCTTGGCGGCTATGTCGGCGGCGCGCTGTTGAAAACACGCGATCATGCGGCGATCGGCGAGGCGCTGTGGATCGTGGCGGCAGCCGCTTTCGGCGGCTCGATCGCGCTGATCGGCCAGATGTATCATCTGTCCGGCGACGAGGCGTCGGCTCTGGTCACCTGGGGCGCCGGCACGGCATTGGCGGCAGTCGCGCTGCGTTCGAACCCGCTGACCGTCGCTTCTGTCGGCATTGCCGATGCCTGGCTGTTCCTGAAAGGCTTCGACTATTACAGCCGCAGCGAATTTCCGCATGCCTTCGTCGTCATGGCGATCGTGCTGTTTGCCGTTTCGTTCTGGACCCGCAGCCAGGCGGCACGGCACCTGATCATCCTGTCGGTGCTGTTCTATCTGGTGCTGCTGGTCACCAACCACGATACGCTGCAGGTGGCGATCCCGCTGGTCATCGTCTCGATGCTCCTGTTCGCGGCCTCTGTCGTCACACCGGACCCGGTCGACAGAATCGTGCAGCTTGGCGGCCGCTTGCCCTTGCATGCGCTTTTCGGCTTCCTCACCGGCTTGACGATGATCCAGTTCGAATTGGCTGACGAGAGCACCTATAACAGTGGTTTCGCCATCGCTTCGGTGGTCGCGCTTGCCGGCATCGTCGCGGCAGTCGTCCTGGCAGGACGCGAGAGCCGTGGGTTGCGCTGGCTTGCCTATGCCGGCTTCGCCTTCGAACTCGCCATCATCTATGTGGTGACCTTGCAATCGATGCTCGATACAGCCGGCTTCTTCTTGGTCGCCGCGGTGCTGCTCGGCATCCTTGCGCTGGTCATCATCCGCGTCGAAAAACGCATGAGGGGTCCAGTTACCGAGGGAGCCACGGCATGATGACCGGGAAAAGACTTGTCATTTCGGCGCTGGTGCTGGCGCTCGTCCAGATCGGGTTCCTGAGCTGGATCATCGCCGGCCGGGCGGCGATATTGCGCAACGGCAAGGACGTGCTGCTGAAGGTCGAACCCATCGATCCGCGCGATCTGCTGCGCGGCGACTACATCATCCTCGGCTACGAGATTTCGCGCATACCGGTGAAAATGATCGCTGATATTCCGCCCGATAAATTTTCCAGCGACGACACCCCGATTGTCGTCCGCCTGAAGAAGGGTGCCGATGGCTATTGGCAGCCGACGACGGCCTGGTTCGGCAAGGCGCCAACACCGGCCACTGCCGACGAAGCCGATATATCAGGCCACGTCGCCGAGGGCTGGGATCTTCGCGGCGAAGGGATGACCATCGCGCCGGACTACGGCATCGAGCGCTTCTACCTGCCGGAAGGCGAGGGGATGGCGATCCAGAACGACATGCGGGTGCGGCCATTCGGCATCCGGCTCGCGCTCGCCGGTGACGGCACCGCCCAGATCAAGGCGCTGGTGGACGGCGACAAGACGCTGTTCGAGGAACCGCTCTATTAGTGTTCGTTGTTAGTGTCCCTTCCTGCCGTGGTGTGAAGCATGCCAGTTAGCCTGTCGACGCGCGAGGACATCAACCTCGACACTGTTTTCCGCGTTGCCTGGAAGCAGGACACGGTGGAGATCAGCGAAACAGCCTTGCGGCGCATCGCCGAATGCCGTGCTTCATTCCTCAAGCTAATTGAATCCGACCCGCCACCGGTCATTTATGGCGTCACCACCGCCATGGGGGAACTGGCGAGCCGCAAGCTCGAACTCGACGAGCGGGCCCGTCATGCGCGCATCAAGGCATTCGCTGCGGCCACCTCTTTCGGCGATGCCTTGCCCGACCGCGTGGTCCGGGCGATCGTGCTTGCCCGCCTGACGAACTTCATCGAGGGCAATGCCGCCACCACGCCGCGCATCGCGCTTGCCGTGGCCACAATGCTCGATGGTGGGCCGATGCCAACGGTGCCAGCCTCCGGCCAGGGCGGCGCCGGCGAGATCCTGGCGCTCTATCCGCTGTTTGCCGAGCTTTCGACGCGTTTCGATCTGGAGGTCAAGGAACGGGGCTCGCTGATCAACGGCTCGCCTTGCGCTGCCGCTCTGGTGGCGGACGCAGCGCTCGCTGCGCGCCGCCGCATCCGTATGGCGCAAAAAGTGTTCGCGCTGTCGATCGAAGCCTTTCGCGCGCCGCTCGAGCACTATGACGCGGCTCTCGACACGCTCTGGGGTGACGAGTATGAGGCAGCGGCACTGCGCGGGTTGCGGGAATTTCTGGTCGGCGCCGGCGATGGGCGACGCAACTACCAGGCGCCGGTCAGCTACCGTATCGTGCCGCGCGCCCTCGGCCAGGCGCATCGTGCATTGTCGACAGCCGACGGGCGGCCGCCGTATCGTTGGCCTCGATATCGGACAATCCGGTCTATATCCCGCCCGACGACGCACATCCGCTCGGCCGCTGCATCAGCACCGGCGGTTATCACAACGCCATGGCGACGCCGGCACTGGACGATCTGGCAGCGATATGGGCCGATATCTGCCTGCTCTGCGACCGTCACGCCTCAAAACTCCTCAACGGCAAGGTGTCGCTGCTGCCCGACCTCTTGATGGCCGGACGGCACTCAGCCGACAGCGACGGCCACGGCAATGTCGGCTATGTGCCGATGGCGATCACCGGCTATCTCGAGCAAGCCAAGCTGGCGGCGCAGCGCACTTTCATTCCAGGCACGGAATCAGCCGGCGCCGGGCAGGACGATGT
The DNA here is from genome assembly GCF_040320745.1 of Mesorhizobium sp. M0621. Lineage (NCBI taxonomy): Bacteria > Pseudomonadati > Pseudomonadota > Alphaproteobacteria > Hyphomicrobiales > Phyllobacteriaceae > Mesorhizobium > Mesorhizobium sp. M0621. The sequence continues at coordinate 186,029 of NZ_JAMYQF010000004.1, forward strand.
TGCCACCACGGCGTTCTTCGCATGGACCAAGGAGGCAACCGCCGGACGCTGCGTCGATGCCGCGATGGCGATGCTGGCGATGATGGCCTCGCAAGCTCTGTACGTTACCGAACGCACGCCGCCGCCGGCGCTGCAGGCCTTCGTCGACGAGATCAGAACCATCGTGCCGCCGGTCGACAACGATCGTGTGCTGGGGCCGGAGCTGGCGAATCTGGCCGCGTGGTTCACACACCAGGCCTTCGAGGCGTAGCCTAAAAGCTTTAGGCAAATGCCGGTATTGGCCAGCGCAAAATTGTCGGCCCCATCGTTTCAGCCAAGCTTTCTGCGAAGCAGGCGAAAGTCGACAAGGCGCAAAAGCCTTGTCTTGTCGCTGACAAGCTTGTCAAACGCGGCATCGAAATCATTGCCGATTGCACGCCACTCGCCCTTCAACCCCCGAGCGCGCCGGGCACGCAGCCAGTTCTTTATCTTCGCGCCGGTCCCCATGGGCTTCAAAATGACACCACAACCGTAATCGGCATCGACGGTGAAATAGTCGAGATCCGGATTGCCCAGCACGAAATCGATGTATGCCTTGTAAGTCACGCCGCACCACTCGCCATGAAAAAAAGCGGGATTGGCTGCCGCCCGGTCCGGGGGCAGGCAATCATGCACCACCACGGCACCCCCGGGCGCGACCATGCGGAAAGCCTCCCGGATGTCTCGCGCCGAGCACTCGTATGTGTGATGCGGATCAACGAAGACAAGGTCGAACGTCTGTCCCTTCAGGCGCGTGTCTTCGAGGCATGTGGCGATATTTTCATCTGCGGAGGTGAAATCGACAGGGAGACCATCAAGCGGCGGCTCAGTCGCCCGATAGACCAAACGCATGCAGGGCTGAAAACCCAATTGCCGGGCTCCGAGTACCTGAAGCCGGTGGTGCTCGTGTTGATCTCAAGGTAGCTCGTGAGCCCGAAGCGAACCGAGAGCAGGCCACAGATGTGCGCCTTGTTCCAGTATTGAAGTGTCATTGTCGTCCCGCCATTTCCCCGCAATGAGTTGATCTCATTGCCGGCTATCTCTCAAGCGATCAATCAGCAGGACGCTCGCCAGGCGCAGGGCTGCGTCTCGGTACGTTCAGGCGCACAGTGGTGTCGTCGAACATAGTGGTCCCACGGCAGTTTCCTCTACGTCTTCGCGGGTAGATCCGTTTCGGTTCGGGAGTTTTGGCCGGCTTCAGGAGCGCTTGGACTTGCTTGCGGTTGATGGTGATCGGCGGTGAGCCGATTCGAGGCCAGTGTTCAAGCAGTCGGCTTTCTGGCAAAAACCCATGCCTGAAATGTCAGAAAGTTCAATGCCGGGATTGCGATGCTGATGATGGCGAAGGTTTGCCATCCGGAGAAATATCCCTGGTGCGCCGAATATGTGGTGACCGAGATTACCAGCAGGCTCATTGCCTGGACGACACAGAATTTTGCCCATTCGCCCAACACTGCTGCGTCCGAGGCGAATGTCAGCTTTCGGTGCCCAATAAAGGAAACCGGCACCAGAGCCCCATAGGCCAAATAGGCAGACGCCGTCTCGGTGAAGCCGCCGAGCAGATGCAAGCCATTGGCGACGGCAAAGTACGCGCCGGTATTGACGAGGCCCACGGCACAGAAGACGACAAATTGCCTCAGGCTGGTGCTGGAGGTCATTAACGCCGGCCAAGAACATAATATTGAGCGCCAAGCGGCACGCTGCCTAAAGCATCGTCAATGCGCCTGAGCAAACCCTCAATGGCCGGAACCGTAAGGATATAGCGACCCGCGACGTCGTGCAGCCCCGCTCCTCTGAGATGTTCCGCAACTTGTTTCTTCGCGAGCAGGACCGCGTCCTCATCGAATGGACACGTCGATACTGCCCGGCGGGTCAGCGGATTATAAGGATTGTGCTCGAAGATCAGTACCACGCCGCCGGGGCGAGTGACGCGCGCGAGTTCGGATGAAAACTTTATCCAGTTGGCAGGCGGTACGTGATGCATGACGCAGATCGCATACACGGCATCAAATTCCCCATCCTGGAACGGTAGTTCTATCCCATCCGAGACACGATAAATCAGGCCGGGGTTTCTCAGCTTCGCCTCATCAATGCATTCGGATGAAGGATCGACGCCCGTAAGCTTGCCGATCTTGTCTCGAAGGAGTTCGTGGTAGTTTCCAATCCCACAGCCGACGTCGAGAACCGAAAGCTTTTCGGTTGGCCCGAGTGAGTCTTCCAGGAGCCCGAGCAACCGCGCAGCCTTGGCGCGCGTGAAGAAATCGACTTTCAGACCGGAAAAGGAAATCGCGTTGTTCACAGCCTCCGAGTAGGAGTTGCGGTACGCATCAAACTCATTACCAGTTGCGTTCTTGCTCAATCTACAATTTCTCCGCTAGAAGCACGCCGTCTCACTAGCATCGGCCGCCATCGGGCGGCAAGCCCGCGTCTCGTGAAAGGTAGTCACATGCTCGAAGCCCAGTCGTTGCGGCGATGGATCCTGATCTGGGCGCTTTCCTCGCTGGCGATCGTGGGCGTTGTCGCGGCTTACGTGCACCGGGAAAGCCCCGCGTACACTTGGGACTACGCCGCATATTGGAACACTTTTGGGGAATATGGTAATTTCTTCGCTACCAGCCCCGTCGGAGCGCTGAAGGCCGTTTTTGGCGGGATCTGGTCGCAGGACTATAACCCGTCCGGGGTAGTACCCCTCTTGCCCTTTTACGCGCTGTTCGGTTCCGGACGAATAGTCTATGTGAGCGCAGTTGCGCTTCTTTACCTGCTTCCGACAACGCTCATTGCGACAGCTGTCTATAGTCGCACGGCGAAGACCACCTCGGGCTTGTTGCCAATCTTCTTGGTGGCATTGACATTTCTACCTTTTTGGGCGCCGACCCTCCGAGGAATGCTGGACATAGTTGGCCTCGTGTTCCTGGGCCTCGCCACGCTGCTGCTGTTTAAATCCGATTTCCTGACGAGGCGACCAGTTGCCAATGGCCTCCTTCTGGGCTTTCTGATTTGGCTGCCATTCCTGTTTCGGCGCTGGTACGCCTACAGCGTCGTTATGTTCTTCGTTGTTGCCTTTCTGGTTGGGTCAGTCAAAGCGTTCCACGAACGGACCGGGGCCAGATCTGTCCTCAGTCTGGGCTGCGGTCTGGCGATCGCCTTCGTCGTGCTCATCACCTTGGCGCTCGCGTTTCAATATGAACTTTTGGTTCGCGTGCTCACCACCTCGTATGGTGATCTTTATAGTGCCTACCAAGTGCCTTTTCTGACCCATCTCCAGATGTTTGCAAGCCGTTTCAGTCCTTATATGCTGGCGCTGACGCTGTTCGGAGCGATCGTGCTTCTCGCGAATAAGAGCTTTGAGGGAGCCTTCTGCCTCTTGGCCGCGGTCGGAACTTTCTTGCTTTTCATTAGAACTCAATACCTCGGTCCTCACCATTTCCTGCCGATCGCGTTTTGGCTTTTGCCGCTCTTGCTCGCTGGCGTGACGCGATGCGCCGGATATCTGAGAGTTTTGCCAATTCACTTCCGGCTTTGGCCTTTTGCCGCGATCGCGGTTGCAACCTTCCTTATGGCCATCACTCCGTGGTCGCGATCGCTGGGTCCCACGGCCCATATCTTCGTTCCGGAGAGCGATACAAGCCCGCTTTATCTAGATAATTATGCCGAGTACGAGCGACTCACCTCCGATCTGGAGCGGCTAACCGGCAGGGGTGAAAAATTCGTGGTCTATGCATCAACCAAGAGAATATCGGATTCTCTGCTGGTGGCTCTCGATCGGAATCTTCGAGACCGCGTGATCTATTCCCCTCACATCGCAAAGCAGGCTCTTTTCGATTTCAATGCACTTGGGGCTGAATTCGCTGTTGCCGTCACCCCACCGCAAGAACACCAAGCGCCCGGAAGCCAAGCCAACATAACAATCCCTGGCCAATGGCTGCTTGACCGACGCGGCTTTGGGCGGGCCTATGAGAAGATCGGCTCGGATTATGCGCTCATGGATGGTGTGCATGCATATCTTTTTCGACGCGTTCGGCCGGTCACACTCGACGAGGTCAACGAGCTTGTGACCGAACTTGATGGCCACTATCCCGGCTGGGGGCAGATGTTCCGATCCTCGATGGTGATGCCCTTCGCGGCACGAGATCAGGCCCTCGGAGATCAATGGGGGCAAGTCATCATAATGGGACCGAACTCGTTTCTTATCCACCCCGGAACGAACCTGCCGACTTCGATCACGCTACCTTTTCAATCTGCCATCAACCAACGGCCGAAGCGCCTTAACCTATCCATCTCGAGCAAAGTCCTACAACAATGCCCCACCGCCGATGGGGTGGCGGCAAATGTCGTCCTTAATGAGCGAGAGCTTTGGTCGGGTGTCGTTTTGCCCGGAGACAACACGACAATTCAACTCCCGGAAGAAAACGGGATCCTTTCGGTTGTTGTCCATGACAGGTCCCAACCGAATTGCGATCATGCTGTCGCGACATTTGAGTTTTAGCCATGCAAAAAAATTCTGACCAAGTCGCCCTATCGGTTGTAGTTCCAGTCTATCGGAGCGCGGAGGTTCTCCCCGAACTTATATCCCAGGTGAGGGATGCGCTCGCTGGAAGCCAATACGAGGGACACTATGAACTCGTCCTGGTCAACGATTGCAGCCCGGACGAGAGCTGGAACTATATTGAGCGCTATGCCAAGGAGTTCCCTTGGGTGCGCGGCATCTCTCTCCGAAAAAACTTTGGCCAGCACAACGCTACGATGGCAGGCCTCAGGTACTCGCGAGGGGACGTCATCATTGTCATGGATGATGACCTGCAGCATCCCCCATCCGCCATTCTTGCGCTCGCTGCGATGATCGAGAAAGGCTTTGACGTTTGCTACACCCGGTACAATGAACGCAAACATGCAGCCTGGAAGAAGTGGGGCAGCCGCCTCAATGACATTGTGGCTGGCTGGGTTCTCAATAAGCCTCGCGACCTTTATCTTTCATCCTTCAAGGCACTGAGCCGCGGCGCCGTCGACGCCGTTCTGGCCTATGATGGCCCCTATGCATATGTGGATGGACTGATCTTCAATGTGACAAACTCAGTCACCTCGGTCGACATTGATCATCAGGAACGCTTTGCCGGCGCGGGCAACTACAATCTAAAGCGATCGGTGTCGCTGTGGCTCAAGATGGCTACGGGATCGTCGGTCTATCCGCTTCGCATTGCGACGGTGTTCGGGTTTGTGATGGCAGCTGTCAGCCTGATCTTTCTGGCATTGATCATAATACAGCGATTGACGCATCCAGAGATGCAGCCTGGCTGGGCATCGGTCATCGCCACCATTCTCTTGATAGGCGGGCTGCAGATGGTTTTTTTGGGCATTCTCGGCGAATATCTCGGGCGCGTCTACATTCGGCTCAACAACACGCCGCAATATATCGTTCGGGAAACCACCTTTTCAAATTCCAACTAATCTCGGCAGCTGCGATGCGACAGTGTTGGCGCCGACAGGTTCGAATTCGAACAGCTACCGATCGGTAGGACCGGCAAGATATACGGTCTCGCGATGAGCCGTGGTGCGGATGAAGGGACTCGAACCCCCACGCCTTTCGGCACTGGAACCTAAATCCAGGGCGTCTACCAGTTCCGCCACATCCGCATGGACCGGCAATCCCATGTAGCCATCATTCTGTCAATGTCAGACAAGATGATGTTGGGTCAGGGCCAGAATGTTGGTTATTCGCCGGAATGCGAAGACTGTTGAAAATTAGCCTCGCCTGTGACAAAAGGCGTGTCAAATGTGACGGGACGCGACGATCCGCTTCTACAGAATGTGATAAGAAGTAGGAAAAACAAGAACTTATTCACATTTTGGAACGCAGTTTGGGAGAGTTTGAGCCGTATTTTCGGTCAAATCGCCAGGTTCCGTACCAAAAGCCATTCCCGGCAAGAATATACCGGCAGGCTGTAAACGGCAGAGGCCGTGCAGTCTCATTGGTGAAAACAAAGGTTTTACGATGCAGGTCACCGAAACGCTCAACTCCGGTCTCAAGCGCGAGATCAAGATCACCGTGCCGGCCGGTGACATGGAAGCCAAGCTGATGGCGCGGCTTTCGGATGCCAGGAACAAGGTCCGCATCAACGGCTTCCGTCCCGGCAAGGTGCCGGTGCAGCACCTGCGCAAGGTCTACGGCAAGTCGTTCATGGCCGAAGTGGTCAATGAGATCCTCAACGATTCGACCCGTTCGATCATCACCGGGCGTGGCGAAAAGGCTGCCATGCAGCCCGAAGTCATCATGACCGAGGACGAGAAGGAAGCCGAGAAGATCCTGGCCGGCGGCGCCGATTTCGAATTCCGCCTCAACTACGAGATCATTCCGGCGATCGAGATCAAGGACTTTTCCGACATCAAGGTGACACGCCAGGTATTCGACGTGCCTGACAGCGAGATCGACGAGCAGGTCCAGCGCGTTGCCGAATCGGCGCGCAGCTACGAGCCGAAGACTGGCAAGGCCGCCATTGGCGACCGCGTCTCCATCGATTATGTCGGCAAGATCGACGGCGAGGCCTTCAATGGCGGCGCCGGCGCCGATCAGCCGCTGGTGCTGGGCTCGAAGGAGTTCATCCCCGGCTTCGAGGATCAGCTTGTCGGCGCCAAGGCCGGTGACGAAAAGCAGGTCACCGTGACCTTTCCGGAAAACTACCAGGCGGCGCATCTGGCCGGCAAGGAAGCGACCTTCGACGTCACCGTCAAGGAAGTGTCCCAGCCCGGCGCCCTGGAAATCAACGACGAGACCGCCAAGAACCTCGGCCTGGAGTCGCTGGAGCGCCTGCGCGACGTCGTGCGCGGCCAGATCGAGAACCAGTTCGGCGCCATGACGCGCCAGAAGGTCAAGCGCCAGCTGCTCGACCAGCTCGACGCGTCCTACTCGTTCGAGGCGCCGTCGAAGCTCGTCGACGCCGAGTTCAACAACATCTGGGCGCAGGTCAATCGCGACCTGGAAGCGGCCGGACGCACCTTCGCCGACGAAGAGACGACGGAAGAAGAGGCACGTGCCGAGTATCTGCGTCTCGCCGAGCGCCGCGTGCGCCTCGGCCTGGTGCTGGCTGAAATCGGCGAGAAGGCCGGCGTCACCGTGTCGGACGAGGAGCTGCAGCGCGGCCTGTTCGAGCAGGTCCGCCGCTATCCGGGCAACCAGCAGCAGGAAGTCTTCGAATTCTACCGCAACAACCCGGAAGCGCTGAACACTCTGCGGGCGCCGATGTTCGAGGAGAAGGTGGTCGATCATCTGCTCGGCCAGATTTCGGTTACCGACGTCAAGGTCAGCAAGGAAGAGCTGATGGCCGACGACGAGGAGGACGAAACGGCCGTCAAGGCGAAGCCGGCGAAGAAAGCCGCCGCCAAGAAGGCTGACGACAAGAAGGCCGACGACGCCGAAGAGCCCAAGAAGAAGGCCGCGCCGAAGAAGAAGGCCGCCAAGGACGCTGAATAACACCAGCATTTCACTGGAACAGGAAAGGCCGCCCTCGAGGCGGCCTTTTCGTTGCTAAACTGCAACAGCCGATGCGCTTTGCGCACAATGGCCTGTGGCGACCAAGCTTTGATCATTATTTGCGCTTCTATTGCAGCCGCTTGGGTTGTTGGAGGACGTGTTGAGGCTGTTCGTCGAAATGGGATACGCTGCGGCAGTTGCGTTGATCCTGGTCTCGGTCTGCGGCATTGCCCGTGCCGAAGCCGTGCTTGACAATTGGCGGTTCGAAACGGGCGAGGACGGCCTCGTCACGGCCTCGCTGTATGCCACCAACAAGCTGATCACCGGGGGCGGGGCCCTGAGCTACAGCCCGATCCTGACGATTGCCTGCCGGGCAAACGGCGAGCCGCATTGGACCGAATGGCTGCAACTGAATGACGGTGTCTCGGCCAGCCGCAAGATCACCATGTCGGTCACGCTCGACCAAGGCAGCAAGTTCGATGAGAGCTGGTCGGTCGGGCCGCGCGGCAGGATGCTGGTGCTCGATGGCGCCGATGGCATCAGGCGCCTTGTTGCCGCCGACCGGCTCCAGCTTTCGTGGCGATTCGGGCTGCTGTCGGGACGCGGCGAGGCCGATTTCAACCTCGCCGGGTTCGGTGAAGCGGTCAACCAAGTGGCCGGCAGTTGCAACACCGATCCGCCGTGACCGGATCGCGGGTCCAAGGCGGCATGGCTTGCTCAAGCGCTCACCTTCTGGAACTCACCACTCAGATCAGCAGCAGGCCCTTCATGCTGGCGTATCCCTTCCGCCCGATGATGATGTGGTCGTGCACGCCAATGCCCAGCCGCTTGCCCGCGTCGATGATCTCCTTCGTCATCTCGATATCGGCTCGTGATGGTGTTGGGTCGCCTGACGGGTGGTTGTGGACCAGGATAATGGCGGTCGCCGAGAGTTCGAGCGCGCGCTTGACCACTTCGCGCGGATAGACCGGCGTATGGTCGACGGTGCCTGTCTGCTGCACCTCGTCGGCGATCACCGCGTTCTTCTTGTCGAGGAACAGGATGCGGAACTGTTCGCGCGCCTCGAAGGCCATGGCTGACCGGCAATAGGCAAGAAGTTGTGTCCAGGACGAGAGGATTTCGCGACCCTGCACCTCGCCGCGCGCCATGCGTTGCGCGGTTGCCGCGACGATCTTGAGATCGAGCGCCACCGCCGGGCCGATGCCCTTGACCTCCCGCAAGAGGCCAACCGGCGCCCCGAGCACTTCTGCCAGCGTGCCGAAGCGCGCCAGCAACGCCTTGGCCGCCGGCTTGGTGTCGGCGCGAGGGATCAGGCGAAAGAGCAGAAGTTCCAGAAGTTCGTAGTCGGGCAGGGCGTCCGGACCTGCCGAGGCAAAGCGCTCGCGCAGGCGGTCGCGATGGCCGAGATAATGCGGCTTTTCGCCGGCCGCCTTGGCTTTCGCCGCTGGCCGCATCGGCGCTTCGGAGAAGAAACTCCGCTCGTCGTCGTCGCTCGTGTTCCCCATATGCCGCCCACATTGCTCCGGCGCTGACATTAGAACCGTTCCGGCCTGGATTGAAACAGTTCTGTTCTCCGATCACGAGACGATCCGCGACAGGTGGTGGCGGCTCCCGCTAACAGCCTCCGGCTTTCTTATACGACGGCAAGATGAAACCACGATTGCGCAACAAAACTTAACATCACTTCACGCATGCAGCCACTTTCACCTGAAATAGTCAGAGCATCAGGGGCTCATTGCCTCGCTGTTCTGGAGCACGCATGTTCGCCAAGATCGATTCTGGAATGTTCGCCGGCCGCGTCTCTCTTGCGGCGATGGCAATTCTGTTTTCAACGCATTCGGGGGTCGTGCTGGCGGCCGACGCCATTGCGGTCAATTCCGACGATTTTAGCCCGCCGCCCGAGCCTTCCCGTTTTGGGCGCGTCGAACAGAAACTGGCCGACTGGCATGTCGTGCTTGGCGGCGGCGCCATCATCGCCCCCAAATACGAGGGCAGCGACGAGTTCAAGATCATGCCGGTGCCTTTCGTCACGGCAACATTTCGCGACACGGTGACGATCGATCCGACAGGCGCCAACATCGCCGTCTATGACCAAGGACCGTTCGCATTCAGTGCGCGGCTTGGCTATGAGATGGGCCGCCAGGAAGACGACTCCGATCACCTGCGCGGCTTGGGCGATGTCGACATGGGCGCGACAGTCGGCGCGAAGGCCGCGGTGAAGTTCGGCCCGGCTGAAATCTTCGCGCAACTGGACAAGACCGTCGGCGGCAGCGATGGCCTGTTGGGCAAGGTGGGGATCGAGGTGACCCGGCCTCTGTCCCAATCGTTGCTGATCGGCGCCAGCGCATCGGCCGTCTTCGCCGACGAAAATTATATGCAAGCCTATTTCGGCGTCACGCCCGAACAGTCGGCTCGCTCGGGACTGGCGCGCTATGACGCCGGCGCGGGTTTGAAGCGCGCCGATTTTTCGATTTCCGCCACATATATGCTCAACCAGAACTGGATGGTGCGCGGCGAAGCGGGGGTCGGCGTTCTCTTGGGTGACGCCGCCGACAGCCCTGTTGTCGTCGACAAGATCCAGCCTTCTGGGATGCTTCTCGTCGGATATCGGTTCTGACGCCTACCAGGCACCAATGCAGGCTAGACAAACTCCGACATGGCACAGCGACGGCACCAAAGCGATTTGAGCGCCGAAGCCAAATCGGCGGGGCAAGGTTGGCGTATACTCATTGTCGAGGACGATCTCGAGATCGCGCGCATACTGGGTGAAACACTCACCGACAACGGCATGATCGTGGAAGTCGCCGAGAGCGGAGTCCAGATGAATGCTGCGCTTCGTAACCAGAAGTTCGACCTCATCGTGCTGGATGTCATGCTGCCGGGTGAAAACGGTCTCAGCATCTGCCGCCGTCTTCGCGCGAAAACGAACGTTCCGATCCTGATGCTGACCGCGCTCGGCGAGGAAATCGACCGTATTTTCGGACTGGAGATCGGTGCGGATGATTATGTGACGAAACCATTCAGCGCGCGCGAATTGACGGCCCGGATACGGGCGTTGCTGCGCCGCACGGCCTATGCTCCCGACGAGCGGGACCGCTCGAAGGTGCTTCGCTTCAACGGCTGGCGTCTCGACCCAATACGCCGGCAATTGCATGATCCGAGCAACGCGCGGGTTGCGACGACGACGCATGAATTCGACCTGCTGCTCGCGTTCTGCCGCAATGCGGGCCGGGTTCTCTCGCGCGAGGAACTTCTCGGCGAAACCCATGCCGGCCTTGCCGGACCGATCGAGCGGAGCGTCGATGTTCATATCAGCCGGATCCGCCAGAAGATCGAAAAGGACGCGCGCGACCCGGTGCTTCTCAGGACTGTCCGGTTGGGCGGTTACATCTTCACGGCGACGGTGGAGGAAGCATGAGGGGCTTCATCCGCCGTTTTCTGCCACAATCCGTGCGTGGGCAGTTCACGGCAATCATTTTCATCGCGGTGATTGTGATCATGTCCGTCGGGTCGGTCGTCGAAAGTTTTATAGAGAACGTTGACCTTCCGGTGGCGGAAGATAGCGCCAGACGGACTGCCATTGTGGCTGCCTTGTTGCGCGAAACGCCAGTGGGGGCGGCGCGTGGCGCAATTTTGGCAACGGCTATGCGAGCCGGTTTTGATTTCGAGATACTGTCTAAGGAACAGATCCGCGGCATTCCGCACTCCTATCTGCAATGGCGAAGTATCGAATGGCTTTTCCGAATCGACAGGGGGGGAATTGATGGACGCTGGACAAGGATCGGCGGTCGATACGCGTTTGTCGTCGATCTGGACGAGCGAGATGTCCTGGCTCATTTCGGCATGCCCGATTCTTTTCTGACATCAGGCTTCGTCCGCGTCACTTTCTACAGGTTCATGGCTTTCGTCGCCTTGCCCGTCCTGATCTGGCTGTTTGCTGTATGGGCCGTGACGGACCCGTTGAAGCGCATCTCGGCAGCCGTCGGTTCGGCCGAGATCGAGAACGGCAACGAGCTTTTCGTCGAACGCGGCTCCGTAGAAATGGTCGGCCTGACGCGCGCGCTGAACAGGATGAGAACGCGTATCCGGACGATGATCGAAAACCGCACGCGCATGTTGCGCAGCGTCAGTCATGATCTGCGTACGCCTTTGACGCGGCTGCGGCTTCGCGCCGAGCGCATGGATGATGGCCCCATCCGAACCGCGATACTGTCCGATGTCCAGCACATCGAAGTCCTGATCGACGAGACCCTGACCTATCTGCGCAATGATGTTTCGACGGAGAAGCTGCAGCGCGCCGACATTGCCAGCGTTCTGCAAACCGTCTGCGCCGAATTCTCCGATGTCGGGTTTCCGGTCTCATATTCCGGACCGGATCGGCTTCCGGGCTGGTGCAAGCCCAATGCGCTGGCGCGAGCGATCGCGAATCTCTGCGACAACGGGGTCAAATTCGCCAGCAATGTCACGGTCGCGTTGACGGCGACCGACACGGCGGCACACATCACGGTAGGCGACGATGGGCCGGGCATTCCGATGACGGCGCGCTCCCGTGTTTTCGAACCATTCTTCAAGGAAGATGCGTCGCGCGGCATTGCATCGAAGCATGGCTTCGGCCTGGGCCTCTCGATCGTTGCCGACATCATCCAGGGTCACGGCGGCAGAATCGAATTGCAGGACAACCAACCCAACGGACTGGTCGTCACCATCGACCTGCCGAATGGTCCCGGTGCCCAACCAACATAGACAGCCTCGTGCCGCGTTAGACGACGGGCTTTAAGCCGGCAGGCGCCTCATCCAGCCTTGCCGCCAAGCTCGTCCATTACGGCGCGGATTAACGGCACATCCTTGATATCAGTGTGCACGACCAACCAGAGTTCACGCGTAAGTGGGTCGTCCGGCAAAGGCAATCTGGTCAAATTCAGATCCGCCGCCATGAAATCCGGCAGCAGCGCGACGCCGCCGCCAGCCTTGACGGCAGCCAGTTGAAACTCCAGTGCGGAGGCGCGGATGGCGACCGGACGGTCCCCGGCAATCTGCGCAAGCATCCTCTCCTGCGGCGACGAGGCCATGGTTTCCTCATAACCAACGAAGGACCAATCCGTCTCGCGCGTCGCGGCGAGATAGGCGGGATCGGCATAGAGACTGAAGGCAATCTCGCCGATCTTGGTGACAGTCAGATCGCCCTGTTCCGGTCGCGCCATCCGCACGGCGACATCTGCCTCCCGCCGCCCAAGCGAGGCGTAACGCGTCTCGCCGATGACGACGACATTGATGCCAGGATGCCGTTGTCGGAGGCGAACGAACCGCTCAGCCAGCAGCGCGGTCGCCAAGGCAGGCGGGGCGCTTACCCTGACCGTACCTATATGCCGGTTGTCGGCATTGAGTGCCGCACGCTCGATCGTCAGAGCATCTTCGCTCATGCGCGTGGCGATGCCGGCGATCTGCTGCCCCTTGGCTGTAAGCGAAAGGCGCCGCCCGCGCCGATCGACGAGCTTGGCACCGATCGCTTCTTCCAGATGCGCCACCCGTCTCGCTACCGTGGCATGCTCCACGCCGAGTGCCCGGGCGGCGGCCGACAGCGTGCCCAGACGTGCAAGAGCATGGAAATGGCGAAGGTCTTCCCAATCCAGCATCTGATTATTTTTTCCCATCGAATGGGAGCTTATAGGTAATTTTCAATCAAGCTGCCATCTGCCATTCACCCATCGAACATCAGATTGGAGAATGAAGATGGATATCGCCGTCACGCTGGCCGCTACGGGAGGCATCGAGCAGCTGCAGGTGTCGGAGCGCGCGCCGCAATCTCCCGGTCCGAACGAAATCCGTATTCGTCACGAGGCGATCGGCGTCAATTTTCTCGATATCTACCATCGCAAGGGCATCTACCCGCTGTCCTCCTATCCCGCTGTGCTCGGTGCCGAAGGAGCCGGTATCGTCGAGGCCGTCGGCTCCGAGGTCGCGCTGCTTGTTCCGGGGGACCGTATCGCCTATGCGGGCGCTCCGGTCGGCGCCTACAGTTCCACGCGCCTGCTGCCGGCGGAGCGGGCGATCAAGCTGCCGGACGGGGTCGGGTCGCGCATCGCGGCGGCGTCGACGCTGAAGGGCATGACGGCCTACATGCTGCTCAAGCGCACCTATGGTGTTAAGCCGGGCACTGCCATCCTGGTCCATGCCGCGGCGGGCGGTCTTGGTGCTATTCTGGTTCGTTGGGCAAAACATCTGGGCGCAACGGTGATCGGCACGGTCAGCACTGAGGAAAAAGCCGCACTTGCTCGTTCTCACGGCGCCGACTATCTCATCGTCGGGCGCGATGCCGATCTCGTCCAGCAGGTCTTGGAGCTCACGGGTGGTCGAGGCGTGGATGTCGGCTACGATGGCATCGGCGGCGCCATGCTCGCCAAGACAATCCAATGCATACGGCCGTTCGGCACTGCCGTGAGTTTCGGCCAGGCGGCCGGGCCGATCCCGCCGGTTTCGCTTGACCAGTTACGGCCAAACCGCGCTCTTGCCCACCCAAGCATAATGGCCGCGACCGGCGACCACACTTTCTACGCCGAAGCTGCTGCAGCCCTGATCGACGCCTTTCGTCATAACATCACGGCGGCCGTCGGTGAGGAATTCGCGCTCAGCGACGCAGCCAGGGCTCATACCGAACTCGAAGCAGGACGAACCACCGGAAGCCTGCTGCTGATCCCATAGGCTGGCACCAACCCGCCGGTTGGCGATTCTTGCGGGTGACGATGCCCGCGCCGCTAGGCCGGGAGGCCCGGGCGGTCGAGCTTGTTGGGCGACAGCGTGAAAATCTCGCAACCGGTGTCGGTGACGCCGATCGTGTGCTCGTACTGCGCCGATAGCGAGCGGTCGCGCGTCACCGCGGTCCAGCCATCCGACAGAACCTTCACGTGCGGCCGGCCGAGATTGATCATCGGCTCGACGGTGAAGATCATACCGGGCCGCATCTCGACGCCCTCATTGGCGCTGCCGTAGTGCAGGATGTTCGGCGCATCATGGAAAAGCTGGCCGACGCCGTGGCCGCAGAAGTCGCGCACCACCGAGCAGCGCTCGCCCTCGGCATAGGTCTGGATGGCGGCGCCGATGGCGCCGGTGCGGGCGCCGGGCCTGATCGCCGCGATGCCGCGCATCAGGCATTCATGGGTGACTTCGAGCAGGCGCTCGGCGGCGCGCTTGATCGTGCCGACCGGATACATGCGCGAGGAATCACCGTGCCAGCCGTCGAGGATGTAGGTGACGTCGATGTTGACGATGTCGCCATCCTTGAGCGGCTTGTTGTCGGGGATGCCATGGCAGACGACATGGTTGATCGAGGTGCAGGACGATTTCGTGTAGCCGCGGTAGTTGAGTGTCGCCGGTAGCGCGCCGTGGTCCATGCCGAATTCAAACACGAAACGGTCGATGGTTTCGGTGGTGACGCCGGGCTCGACCATCGCCACCAGTTGGTCGAGGCAGCGCGCGGTGAGGTCGCATGCCTTGCGCATACCGGCAAAGCCCTCCTCGCCATAGAGGCGAATCTGTCCGGTGTTTCTGAGAGGTGCCGTGGCGGCGTCGAGATAGGTGACCATTTTGTCCGTGTAGCTGGTAGGGCCCTGCAAGAGAGCCGACGTGAAAATCTCCCCAGATTTGGCACTTGAGGGCAAAAGGTTCAAGGAAGAACTGCCCAATGCAGTCGCGCTTCGGGATATTCGTCCTGCATGGGGCGATGTCTTGCCGGGTTTTGCCCGGTTTGCTTCCCTTTCTGGCGACCCAAGTGACGACACATTTCTGGGCCAAAGCCGACCAAAGCAACTTTTTGACGACGAACGGCATTGCCTCGGTGACGCCAGTTCGGGAGATAGGAAATGGACAGACTGCAATTCGAGGTGCCGGTGCGCATCGCACCCGCGCCCGGCCTGCCAGTCGAGGAGATTTACGGGGTCGAACAGGCGCTCGATTTTCTCCAGGATTGGCCTGTGCGCCGTCAGGGCCCGATCTATCAGAAAGCGTTCAACGCCTGCTTTGGCGCCACGGTGGACGTGGTCAAGACCGAGGATGCCTGCCGGACGTTCATGGCGTTTTGTCGCGCGAGCGGACTGATGGCCAGGGATATGATGGCGCCGCGCAGGCGCGGCGGTGAGGCGAGGACACTGCAGGCCTGAGGGCTCCCCGTCCACCGGTTCGCCTGCCCCGATTGCAACGTCAGCGATTGCGTTTGAACACACACGGCGATGTCGTGAGCGTATCGCTGCGCCCGTTCGTCCCCGAAGACTGCACTGGCACGCGTCAACTTCAGCGCCGTTAAGCTTCCGTTTCCACTTTGCCGGCTACGCCATTGCTTGTTGGGCAATGGTTGATTCGTTGCGTTAGTCTCATGGTTCGGAAGATGTCCCCAGAAAAAGTTCGTGCATTCCCGATCGACCGTCAGGTATTCTTGGTCAGAGAGGTTGCCGCCAAGCTCGGCAATCTGCATGGCGAGACCGCCACCTCGTTCTGGAGGGCCAAGGCGTCGGAGTTACTCGATCTCATTGTCGGATCCGGCAGGGA
The DNA here is from genome assembly GCF_040320745.1 of Mesorhizobium sp. M0621. Taxonomy (NCBI): domain Bacteria; kingdom Pseudomonadati; phylum Pseudomonadota; class Alphaproteobacteria; order Hyphomicrobiales; family Phyllobacteriaceae; genus Mesorhizobium; species Mesorhizobium sp. M0621. The sequence continues at coordinate 202,050 of NZ_JAMYQF010000004.1, forward strand.
CAGAACAGCAGCCGGAGATGAAGTGCGCAGGTTCTTCCTGGCCGTGCAGAGAGAGATGTTGGCCGAAACGATCGCGGAGCCGATGCCAGTCCTTTCCGCCTGAAGAAAAATTTCGCGGCTACGGCTGGCTGCATGGGTTCGAGCCGGACTGCTCGGTCGAACCAATCTTCCAAGCGGTACCGGCTACGCCTTGCGGCGGCGGAAGACGCCGTCGCCGTCAATGCTGATGTCAAGCTGAACTGGGACAGCGACACATCGGGTATGCGCCACCTTCGACGGCAAATTCGCCGATCGGGTGCAGACCTATGGCGGGAATGTCGGGTTCAGGGTAGGCGAGTGGCACGGAATGGTCGGCTCGGGATCCGGATCTGGTACCGGTTCGCCGCGCATAAGTCCTGTTGCAACGCGAGCCGGCCGAACCTGCACCATAGCGGGTCACTTGCCGCCATCTCCGCAATTCGCAGTGTTAGCAAACGGTAAACTATAGCCGGCTTTCGTCCGCGTGGGATGCGGGCTTTTTGGTCGTCTTGCTGCCTTCAATGCCCGCCGATCAGCCAACGAACCCCTTCTTTTGGAGGACAATAGAGCGCTGACCGAAAATGAACTGAACTTTTTAGCCATTCATTCACATATGCGTGCTTTCTAATCTATGTCATGACCTTCAGTTGCTTCACCCGAATTCGGCTTATGGCGGACGGTATATGCCGGAGCACGGGCGCAAATGTTGCGACGATCTTCGCTTTGACCTTGCCGATTGTTGTCGGCGCAGCAGGCTTCGGTGTCGAGACCTCCTATTGGTACTACAACAGCCTGAGATTGCAGGCGACGGCCGATGCCGCCGCCTATGCCGGCGCGCTTGAACAGATCTCGGGTTCCGACAAGCCGACCATCGTCGCGGCCGCGACCCAGTCGGCAGCGACGAACGGGCTGGGTTCGGGCACGATCATCGTCAATACGCCGCCAGCGTCCGGACCGAATACGGCGAAGAAAGCGGTCGAGGTGATCGTCGGCCAGAAGCTCGACCGGATGTTCACCTTGATCTTCACGCAGGCCCAGGTTCCCGAACAGGCGAGGGCGGTGGCCCTCATCACCGACGCCTCCTCGGCCTGCATGCTCGCGCTCGATCCATCCGCTTCGCAGGCGGTGCTGTTTTCCGGCAGCACCACCGTGAAGCTCATCGGCTGCTCCGTCATGTCCAACTCGATCGCCTCGGATGCCATCAAGCTTCAAGGCTCGGCGGGCCTCCAGGCTGATTGTCTGCTATCGGCGGGCGGCGTCTCCCTCAGCAACCCCGTCACGACCGTTTGCGCGGCTCCGATCACCCAGGCACTGCCTGCCGCCGATCCATTTGCCGGGTTGCCAGCTCCGACATCCTCAACTCCTTGCCAGAACGACAACAAGGCGACGCTCAGTCCAGGCACTTATTGCGGCGGCATGAACCTAAAGGGCAATGTCACGCTCTCGCCGGGCGTTTATGTCGTCCAGGGCAATTTCAAGATAAATGCCAACGCGGCCATCACCGGCAGCGGGGTGACCATCTTCATGTCGGGCAGTTCGACGGTCAGCATGAATGGTAATGCCTCCGTGCAGCTCAGCGCGCCGGCTTCGGGGACCTATTCAGGCGTTCTGTTCTACGGCGACAGGACCGGTATCAGCGCATCCAGCACATTCAACGGCACAGCGGACTCGCTGCTGACCGGAGCCATCTACTTTCCCAAACAGCAAGTGAACTATCTTGGCAATTTCTCGGGCAATGGCGGCTGCACCCGGGTCGTGGCCAATACGATCCAATGGTCCGGTAACTCAACCATCAATCAGGATTGCTCGAGCCTCGGAGTGCCCAACATTCCAGCCGCGCGGTCCGTTGCACTGGCCGAGTAGCTTCGTGGAGCGCCGATCGATGCCGATCCTTGGCGATGACGCGGGCGTTGCGGCGGTCGAGTTCGCGCTGGTCCTGCCCATCCTATGCCTGGTGCTGCTTGGTATTCTGGACGGCTGGTCCTACGTGACGAGTTCGCTGTCGATGCGCGCCGGCGTGAAGACCGCCGCTAATCTGGTCATGAGCGGATCGACCGATGACGCGGTGACCAAGGCCGTTGCCATTGCGAGCTGGGAGAATCGGCCGGAGGACGGCCAGGTCACACTCAGCCGGATATACATGTGCGGAACGACCGTGGTCGACGCTTCCATCATCTGCAGTGGGCCGAAGGTGCCATCGATCTATGTCCAGATCCAGGCATCGGCCACCTGGGTGCCGCCCATCGCCTTCGGTGCCTTTTCCGGTTCCAGTATCATCGGCCATCAGGAGATGATCCGTGTCCGCTAGGGCAAGCGCGTTCAGGCGGGATCGATCGGGCGGGGCCGGATTGGAGTTCGCGCTGATCGCGCCTTTCCTCGTCATGCTGCTGTTCGGGATCTTCGCCTTCGGCTGGTCGATGCATTCCGTGTCCAGCGTTCGCTATGTGTTGGAGACATCATCACGCTCGCTGCAGCTTAAGAACACGCTGACCCAGGCCGACATCCAATCGATCGCCACGCAGAAACTGCAGGTCCTGGGTTTTAAGGATGTGAACGTCACAATCGCTATCGATCCCGCGAGCGGTGGCTTCCGCATGGCGCATCTGACCGCCACCTATGCCTTCGTCATCGATTTCCCTTACTTCAGCAACTTCCCGGTCAACTACGCGACAACCGTTACTGTGCCGCTGGTCGGGAGTTAGGCTCTGGAGTCCGGGCTTTTGACGGTCAAGTGACGCAAGCCTGGCACTCCGGCCGGCTTTCGACGACATAGGGCTATCTTATATATTCATTAATGCTAATATAAATCTGACGCTACGTCATGTCGGGTATTTCTCGGAGTGTGCACTGTGGGGGTTCCAATGAGAGTGGCTATATTTTGTGCGGCTATCGTGCTCGCTGCAACCGGTGTCGCTGTTGCGAAGGAGAAGAAGGTGGCAGTCAGTGACGCCGCCGCCTTGTGTTCCACCAACCCCACAACCAAGAAGCCCGTTCCAAATCTGGACTGCAGTATGACCGGAACTGCCAAACCGGAAGACAGCGGCGCAAAGGCAGAGCCGCGCCTCGGATACAACTCGAATCCGTGGATTGTAACTGGCTTTTGACTTTGCGTTGGAGGACGCCAAGTTGAAGCGTTGAAGGGGAGCAGCCTTAACCGGCGGGCGCCCGTTCGGCCGCTGTCGGGAAGGAGTGGGCACAGATGGCCGCCTATCTGATCGCGGATGTAGACATAAAAGACGCTGCCGTGTTCGAGGAATACCGGCGGGATGTGCCTGCCACCGAAGCGCGTTACGGTGGGCGATACCTGGGTCGTGGCGGTGCGACCAAGGTTTTGGAAGGTGATTGGCAGCCGCACCGTTTGGTTATCATCGAATTCCCCGATATGGCGTCATTGATGGGCTGGTACAATTCACCGGAATACGCCCGCCTTATCGAAATTCGCAAGCGTTGCGCCAGCACCAGGATCATTGCGCTTGAGGGGATCGCAACACCCACTGCCTGACCGTGGCGGCGCTGCCACTTCTCCCGACCTTTCTCTTAGAACTTGAAGCCAAGGGTGCTTTGGCCGTGCCATGTCGCTGAAAAACCCGCCACGGGAGCGACCTGTGGCGGGCTTTTGGAGCGGCTACATCCCTGAGGAATCGACCACTTGTAGTAGTATTGTGAACTGTGTGACCGCGTTAGCCTATGGGGTGATCGCGGAAGATCGGGCCGCGACATGGCCAACGAAATTGGTCAAAGGAGGTTGGTTTTCTACCAAGTGCTGAGTATCTGGTACGCCCAAGGGGAATCGAACCCCTGTTACCGCCGTGAAAGGGCGGTGTCCTAACCGCTAGACGATGGGCGCGCTCAGACGAAGCGGCTTATACTGGCGTTGCGCGCAACCGGCAACCCGTCAGGTGCCACCTTGGACAACTTTTTTCGAGCCTGCCAAATCAGCGATTTCGCGAGGGTTGGCAGGCTTCGATGATCAGCGGTGATGCCCATTGCTTCGTCATCCACGGGCGGAGCAAATCGCTTCACTTCTGCTTCGCTCTGAGATGACGAAATTGGGAAAGATTCGGCCAATCCCGAATATCTTAGAATGGTTCAACGGAACGATCTTGGCTGCTAATAGGCCTCAGACCGTCTGCGCCGCTAGCCGTCGCCACCGCCGCTGCGCCGGCGGCAACGCCAGTTCCAGTCGCGCTCGGGGCCGACATCGACGTGAACCGATTCTGTGTGGCAGTAAGTGCCGACGCCGCCGCGGCCGGGCATGGTTCTGATGTAGCTCGCCAGATCCCATTTCGAAACGCCGGGGACCTGGATGTCGGCGGCGGCGCAATACATATGCAGCGAATTCTTGGCGCCGTTGGCGCGGCGGTTGCGGGCTGGGTCGCGATAGCCTGACGTCACCGTCATCTTGCGACCGTAGTGGCCTTCGATCGTCTTCAGCACGCGGACCAGCGACGGCTTCAAGCAGGCCACATCGACGCTCTCGTTCTGCTTGAGCAGCCCGTTGGGCGCCAGCCTGGCCATGCCTGCGGCGGATGCAACCTGATAGGAGCCGCCGATTGGCCCCTCGTCCTCGTTGAGGTCGACGTCGCTTTCGTCGTCGAGGCCGGACTTGCGCTTGATTTCGAACAGGGCTGTCTGGCGCACGCCGGGCAGGGCGTCGCTGCCGGTGATGTGGCCGGTATCGCCACCGGTCGAAGCCAGTTGCACCGGCTTTTCCGCGGAATTGGCGGAGGCGAGCGTTATGATCGGCTTTGCCGCTGCTGGTGCCGGTTTCGCCTGAACGGCTGGCTGCTCGCCCGACCGGGTGTTGATGAGGGGTGCGGATGTCGCCGAGGCAGGTGTGGTGCCAAACATCGAGGCCAGGAAGCCTCTTTTCTTCGGTGCGTCGGCCTGCGGCATCTCGCCAGCCGTCACATAGACCGGATTGTTCATTGCAGGTGCATCTGTCGGCTTCGGCGCGTTCACGCCGGCATCGGCGGCAGCGATCTTTTCGGCGACCGCGTCGCTCTGCTGCGCTGTCTGTGCCTGCTGCTGCAAGGACTGAGGCGTCTGTCCGACAATCGTCTCGGCGCCGGCCGGCGTGGTCAGCGGAAAGGCGGCTTGGGGCTTGGCAATCGGGACATAGGCGACCTTCTCGGGGAGCGCCGTATCGCTCGCCGTCATCACGGTCGTCTGCTCGGTCGTGACCTCAGACGAATCGGCGACGGTGGTCGGCGTAGCGCCTGAAGCGGCATTTATGTCCGATGCAGTGGCGTTGTAGCCGGGCATTCCAACCGACATTGTCGGGTCGCCGGCCGAAGTGCAGGAGGCCAGAAGCAAGGAGCAGAGCGCTGCCACGATGGCGCGGCGTTCTCCCTTTGCGAGGCTCCATCCTGCTGATTTCAAAGCCAAATTCCCCCTCGATGTCCGGTCGGTATGTCCTTGGTGCAGCACCGATACGCCGCGTCAAGGTGACCTTTGTCTCCGATCCGGAAACGAGACCTGTGTCAAATCCGCAAGCCTGAAAGTATTTTTGCAGTGATTGCCGAATTACGGCTGCTTGATGGTTGACGACACCATTTCGCCCGCTTTTACCGGTGCGTCAACTCACCAGACATTACAGTCCGTTACACACGCACCTTCACATAGGTGCCGGGAGCATCCCCCAAGGTTTTCATATGCTTGCCGGGTTTGCGGGCAGGCACGCGCGTGTTGTCCTCGGCCTCTATCCAGTCTTGCCAATGTGGCCACCAGGACCCTGGATGGTCGGTGGCCTTGGCTATCCATTGGCCGAAGTCGCCCGTCGGTGCCCCCCCGGTCCAGTACTGGTACTTGTTGGATGCCGGCGGATTGACGACGCCTGCGATATGGCCCGATCCCGCCATGACGTACTCGACCTTGCCGCCGAAATATTTCGAGCCGAGAAACACCGAAAGTGCCGGCGCGATGTGATCTTCCTTGGAGGCGAGGTTGTAGACCGGGATGGTGATGTCTCCGAGCGAGATCGTGTGGCCCGCCAGTTCCATCATGCCGCGCGAGAGGTTGTTCTCGAGATAGCAGTTGCGCAGGTAGAAGGAGTGATTGGCCGCGCCCATGCGGGTCGAATCGGCATTCCAGTAGAGCAGGTCGAAGGGCAGGGGATCCTTGCCGCGCATGTAGTTGTTGACGACATAGGGCCAGATCAGGTCGCCGGAACGCAGCATGTTGAAGGCGGTCGCCATCTTGGTGCCGTCGAGATAGCCCTTTTCGCTCATCGACTTTTCCACCGCCGCGACCTGCTCTTCGTCGACGAACACTTTCAGGTCGCCGGCATGGGTGAAGTCGACCTGCGTGGTGAAGAAGGTCGCCGACTTGATGCGGTCGTCGCCTTCGCGCGCCATCAGCGCCAGTGCCGCCGCCAAGAGCGTGCCGCCGACGCAATAGCCGATCGCATTGACGTCGCGTTCGCCAGTGGCCTTCTCGACGGTGTCTAGGCCATATTGCAGGCCCTCCCTTATATAGGCCTCCCATCCCTTGGTGCCGTGGCGCTCGTCCGGGTTGATCCAGGAGATGACGAAGACGGTATGGCCCTGCTCGATCGCCCAACGGATGAAGGATTTCTGCGGATTCAGATCGAGGATGTAGAACTTGTTGATCCATGGCGGGCAAATCAGCAGCGGTCGCTTGAGCACCGTCTCGGTCGCCGGATCGTACTGGATGATCTCGGCGACATCGCTGCGGCCAACCACCTTGCCGGGAGTGGTGGCGATGTTCCTGCCGATCTCGAAGGGCGAGTAGTCGGCTTGGCGCAGCTTCAGGTCGCCCTTGCCGGCGGCGATGTCCTCGGCCAGCATCTTCATGCCGCGCACCAGGTTCTCGCCGTTCGAAGCGATGGTTTCGCGAAACAGTTCCGGATTGGTCAGGATGAAATTCGACGGCGAGATGGCGTTGGACACCTGCTTGACGTAGAAACCGGCCTTGTGGCGGGTGTGCTCGTCGAGGCCTTCGGCATGCTCGACCAGGTCGACCGCCCAGCGCGAGGTGACGAGATAGGCCTGCTTGAGGAAATCGAAGAAGGCGTTGCGGCCCCATTCCGGGTCGAGGAAGCGCTTGTCGCCGCGCTCCGGCTTGACGGCGTCTTCGGTTTCTTCCGCAGCGTTGCTGGTGCGCTGAATGGCGTTGGCCCAGACAGTCATGTAGCCGGAGAACAACCGCGTCTGCGCTTCCAGCGCGCGCTGCGGATCGGACAGCCAGTATTCGCTGAGCTTGGAAAAAGTTTTCACCATGTCGACGACCGGCTCGGCGACGTGATCGCGCACCTCGCCTTTTTCGCGCGGCTCGGCCCAGGCGGAAGCGGCCTTGCCGGCCTGCTCGATCATGCGCGCCATGTTCAGGGCGAAGCGTTCCGGGTCCTTCACCAGATATTGCTCGACGGTCGAAGGCTCGTCATCTTCCGCTTTGCCCGAATCGGGTGTTTTGGACATGGTTGGCGGGGTTCCTCCCGAGGCCTTTTCTTGACATATTAACATGGGACATCCGACCGGGTCCAATCTCGCTCTAGCTCGGCTGCCAAGGAAACAATATGACGATTAATATTGGCGAGACTGTTTTTTTCGACGCCGGACGTTTTTGCCGCATCGGTGCGGCGATCGTCCTCATGGGGATTGCCGGGTGCTCGAGTACCAACACCAGCGGCCCGACGCCGATTGCCGTGGACGCGGGACCGAAGGATACCGGTACTTTTCCGAACCTCAACATCAAGCCGCAAGTGGCGGCGCCGCAGTTCACCGAAGCCGAGAAGAACGCCAAGCTTGCGCAATTGAAGGCCGATGAGAATTCGCAGGCGGCAAAAGGCGGCGGTCCGCAGGTCGCCAATCAGGCGGCGCTGACGGATCTGGCCAAGAAGCACGGTGACGAAACGCTGAAGCAGATCGAAGCCAAATGCGACCCCGCCCTCGACCCTACCTGCAAATAAGTATATAGCGCGCGCCCAATACCTTAGATTTCTGGGACCCCTCTGCTGTCTGGAACTGCCATGGAAGAATTTCACAAGGTTCGCCGGCTTCCGCCTTACGTCTTCGAGCAGGTCAACCGGCTCAAGGCCAGCGCCCGTTCGCGCGGCGCGGACATCATCGACCTCGGCATGGGCAATCCGGACCTGCCGACGCCCAAGGCCATCGTCGACAAACTGTGCGAGGTCGTGCGCGATCCGCGTACGCACCGCTATTCCTCGTCACGCGGCATTCCGGGCCTGCGCCGGGCCCAGGCCAGCTACTATGCCCGCCGCTTCGGCGTGAAGCTCAATCCCGACACGCAAGTGGTTGCCACGCTCGGCTCGAAGGAAGGCTTCGCCAATATGGCGCAGGCGATCACCGCGCCGGGCGACGTGATCCTGTGCCCGAACCCAACCTATCCGATCCACGCCTTCGGCTTCATCATGTCGGGCGGCGTCATCCGCTCGTTGCAGGTGGAACCCGACGACGGCTTCATTCCGGCGCTCGAGCGCGGTGTCAAGCATTCGATCCCGAAGCCGCTGGCGCTGATCCTCAACTATCCGTCGAACCCGACGGCGCTGGTCGCCTCGCTCGATTTCTACAAGGATGTGGTGGCGTTCGCGAAGAAGAACGACATCATCATCCTGTCCGACCTTGCCTATTCGGAGATCTACTTCGACGGCAATCCGCCGCCTTCGGTGCTGCAGGTGCCGGGCGCGATCGACGTCTGCGTCGAATTCACCTCCATGTCGAAGACCTTTTCCATGCCGGGCTGGCGCATGGGTTTTGCGGTCGGCAACGAGAGGCTGATCTCGGCGCTGACCAGGGTGAAATCCTATCTCGACTACGGCGCCTTCACGCCGATCCAGGTGGCGGCGGCACACGCGCTCAACGGCGACGGCGCCGACATCGCCGAAGTGCGCGACATCTACCACAAGCGCCGCGACGTGATGGTCGATGCCTTCGGCCGCGCCGGCTGGACCATTCCGGCACCGGCGGCATCGATGTTCGCCTGGGCACCGATTCCGGAGCCGTTCCGGCATCTCGGCTCGCTTGAATTCTCCAAGCTGCTCATCGAACATGCCGACGTGGCGGTGGCGCCAGGTGTCGGCTTCGGCGAACATGGCGACGATCACGTACGCATTGCGCTGGTCGAGAACGAGCACCGGATCCGCCAGGCGGCGCGCAACATCAAGCGCTTCCTGGCGACCAGCGCCAAGCAGCCCAACAATGTCGTGCCGCTCTCCGCTCATCGGTAAGCTTGCCGCAGACAATTTCGATCTGACTTGAGGGACGTCGCCGGACATGGCTGAAGCATTGCGTGTTGGAATTGCCGGTCTCGGCACCGTCGGCGCGTCGGTGGCGCGCGTGCTGCGCGACAAAGCGGCGGAACTGACCCGGCAGTGCGGGCGCGATATCGTCGTTACCGCGGTCTCGGCGCGCGACCAGAAGCGTGATCGCGGCGTCGATGTCAGTGCCGCAAAATGGTTCGACGATCCGGTCAAGATGGCCCAGACCGCCGAAATCGACGTGTTCGTCGAACTGATCGGCGGCGACGAGGGGCCGGCGCGCTTGTCGGTGAAAGCAGCGCTCGAAGCCGGTCGTCACGTCGTCACCGCCAACAAGGCGCTGCTGGCCAAACATGGCGTGGCGCTGGCCGAGATCGCCGAGAAGCGCGGCGTGCTGCTCAACTACGAGGCGGCAGTGGCGGGCGGCATCCCCGTCATCAAGACGATGCGCGAGGCGATGGCCGGCAATTCGGTCACCCGCGTCTTCGGCATTCTCAACGGCACCTGCAACTATATCTTGACCCGCATGGAGGCCGAGGGCATCTCGTTCGATGCCTGCCTGAAGGACGCACAGCGGCTGGGATATGCCGAGGCCGATCCGACCTTCGACATCGAGGGCCACGACACCGCGCACAAGCTGTCGATCCTGACCAGCCTTGCCTTCGGCACCAGGATCGCCGCCAACGACATCTACATGGAAGGCATTTCCAACATCTCCCAGGCCGACATCCGCGCGGCGGGCGATCTCGGTTACCGGATCAAGTTGCTGGGCGTCGCCCAGCGCACCGACAGCGGCATCGAGCAGCGCGTGCACCCGACCATGGTGCCGACGGCCTCGGTCATCGCGCAGGTGCATGGCGTTACCAATGCGGTGGCGATCGAGACCGACATTCTTGGCGAGCTGCTGCTGTCCGGCCCCGGTGCGGGCGGCAACGCTACCGCATCGGCTGTGATCGGCGACATCGCCGACATCGCCAAGAGCCGGCCCGGTTTCCAGCACGGTCCGGTCTTCGGCCAGCCTGCGAAGGAATTGAAACCCTACAAGAAAGCGCAGATGCGCAGCCATGCCGGTGGCTACTTCATCCGGCTGACCGTGCATGATCGTATCGGCGTGTTTGCGGCAATTGCCAAGCGCATGGCCGACAGCGATATTTCGCTGGAATCGATCGTCCAGCACGCAGTCAACGGCGAAGCGGCGGCGCAAAAGACGGTGATCCTCGTTACCCACGAGACGACCGAGGCCGCCGTGCGCAAGGCCGTCGACGGCATCACCAAGGACGGCCATCTGACCGACAAGCCGCAGGTCATCCGCATCGAGCGGGCAGGGTAGTTTCCCGCCCGATAGCCGCGCGGGCTCAAGAATCCCGCCGGCATTTTCGCGTCGGTTGATGGCAAGTTGCCACGCTCCACCGGAACGAATTCGCGTCGCCGCCGTTCTCTTGGTCAGCAACCAGAGGGAGCCGCTTCATGGCCGATACCAACAAATCCGATACCCCTGATATCGACGACATCCAGAAGACGCTGGAAAAGCAGATTGCCGAACTGCGCAAGGAGATCACCAAGATCAACAAGAGCATTTCGGCGCGCGGTGCGGAAATGCTGGACGCTAGCGAGCAGGCATCTGACTTCTACGACACGGCCGCGACCCGCGCGTCGCGAACCGCACAGCAGTTGCGCACGCAGGCCCACGCGGTCTCCGAAGTCGCGCGCGAAAATCCCGGGACGACGACAGCCGTGGTCGGCGTGATCGGTTTGCTTGGCTTTATGGCCGGTTTCGCCATTGGTCAGTCGACGAGCGATACGTCGCGCCGCTGGTATTGACCGCGGCGCGATAGGGCCGGGTTTGCCGGCTCATTTCCCTGTTTCAGCAGATCATTTTTAAGGAGGGCACTATGGCTTCATCCGCCTTGATCAGCATCCTGATCACATTCCTCGTCATCATACTCGTTCTCTATCTGGTTCAGCGCCTGCCGCTCGACGCCCGGACGAGACAGATCGCGCAGATCATCGTCATCATCATCGGCATCATTTCGCTGCTCAAATATCTCGCGGTTTTCTAGGTCGCCAAGGGCGCCCGATTTTCACTTTTTCAACCCGGTCCGGTGCGCTGCGGCCGGGCCGATTTCATTTCGGAATGCGGTTTAATCGATTGATATTGCTGGTTATTCGACAAAATCTTCCGCAGGTCTTGCCGTTGTCATGCTCGTTTGACAAAACAGGCCGCCTCCGGCGGGAGGCCGCATTGCCAACGAGGAAATCACCAGATGAATGTGGCCCAGAATATCGTTGCCGGTCTTGATCGGATACTCACCATGGAGCTGGTGCGTGTCACCGAACGGGCCGCTGTCGCGGCCGCCAGGCTGCGCGGGCGCGGGGACGAAATGGCGGCCGACCAGGTCGCCGTGGATGCCATGCGCCAGGAGCTCAACCGGCTCGCCATCAAGGGTACGGTGGTAATCGGCGAGGGCGAGCGCGACGAGGCGCCGATGCTCTATATCGGCGAGGAAGTCGGCTCGGGCAAAGGTCCTGCCGTCGACATCGCGCTCGATCCGCTGGAAGGCACGACGATATGCGCCAAGAACCTGCCCAATGCGCTCGCCGTCATCGCCATCGCCGAGAAGGGCAGCCTGCTGTTCGCGCCCGATGTCTACATGGACAAGATCGCCATCGGTCCGGGCTATGCCGACGGCGTTATCGACATCGATGCCTCGCCGGCCGAAAACATGGCGAGCCTCGCCCGCGCCAAGGGCGTCGCCGTCTCGGACATCACCGCCTGCATCCTCGACCGGCCACGCCATGCCAAGCTGATCGACGCCGTGCGCGCCACGGGTGCTGCGATCCGGCTGATCGGCGACGGCGATGTCGCCGGCGTCATCCACACCACCGATCCCGAGGAAACCGGCATCGACATCTATCTCGGCACTGGCGGCGCGCCGGAGGGCGTTCTGGCCGCGGCGGCGTTGCGCTGCACCGGCGGCCAGATGCAGGGCCGGCTGATCCTCGACACGCCGGAAAAGGTCGCTCGCGCCGCGAAGATGGGCATTTCCAATCCGAAGCGGGTCTATCGGGCCGAAGACATGGCGCGCGGCGACGTGCTGTTCGCAGCCACCGGCGTCACCGACGGCAACATGCTGGCAGGCGTCAAGTTCGGACAAAACTATATCACCACCCACACGATCGTGCTGCGCTCGTCGTCGCGGACGGTGCGCGAGATCAAGGCCCGCCATCAGGACCTGGATAAGTTCTGACGCTCGCTTGCGAAGCCACCTTGCAATTGTTAGCCATTCGGGCGCACCCAATGCTGGCTGCAAGGATTTGACGATGAAACCATTCGACTGGCACGCGGATCCGATTTCGCGCGCCACCGCCATCACGAAGTCCTATCGCAACACCCAGAATGTGCGTCGCTTTCTCACCCGGGAATGCGGCGATGCGTTCAGGTTCGACCGACCTTTCATGGCCTGGCTCAAGGATGGTGCGGAAAAGACGATGGGCGATGCGGTCGACGAATGGCTGCGGCGTCAAGCTGAAAAGCGGAAAGCGTAGTTTTCTTGAAATCTCCCGGGACGGCGCATCACCGCGAACCGCTTGGCTTTGCCAGCCTCTGGCCTAAAGCGCCTTGCGTTCACGCGACGCGCTTTAGGTTGTTGTTTATGCAGGTCGTCGTCCCAAAACCGCTGCACACTTTTGGACGACATGCACTATCCTGCAGCCAACCATGAGTCGGCAAACAGTATGACCGGCGAAAAACGCCTCTTCCTCGATGTCAGGCAGTCCGTATCAGGCGTTTCCTGGGAACACCGGCTGACCGAGCGCCAGGACATGACCGCGCTCGCCATCGCGCAAGGCCACGGCGTGCCCGACATCGTCGCGCGCGTGCTTGCCGGTCGCGGAGTCACCGCCGACCAGACCGAGCGATTTCTCGATCCGACGATCCGCGACCTTCTGCCGGATCCGGCATCGCTGACCGACATGGACAGGGCGGCGGCGCGCATCGCCGCCGCGGTGATGGCCAGGGAAAAGGTGGCGATCTTCGGCGACTATGATGTCGACGGCGCCGCCTCGTCAGCCTTGCTGAAACGGTTCCTCACGCATTTCTCCGTGCCGTCGGAAATCTACATCCCGGATCGCATTTTCGAGGGCTATGGTCCCAATCCAGACGCTATGCGTGAACTGGTTTCGCGTGGCGCAACACTGATCGTCACCGTCGATTGCGGCACCAACAGCGCCGTTTCCATCGATGCCGCCAACGAGGCCGGGGCCGATGTCGTGGTGCTCGACCACCATCAGGTCGGCGGCGCCTTGCCGGCGGCAATCGCCGTCGTCAATCCCAATCGCGACGACGATCTTTCCGGTCAGGGCCATCTCTGTGCCGCCGGCGTGGTCTTCCTCGCGCTTGTGCAGACAGCCAAGATCCTGCGTGGCCGCATGGCCGATGCCACGCCGCCGGACCTGCTTTCGCTGCTCGATCTCGTCGCCCTCGCCACCGTCTGTGACGTGGTGCCGCTGACCGGCATCAACCGCGCCTTCGTCGTCAAGGGGCTGCAGATGGCGCGTCAGCAGAAGAACGAAGGGCTTGCCGCACTGGCACGGGTCTCGCATATCGGCGAGCCGATCAGCCCCTTCCATCTGGCCTATCTGATCGGCCCACGCATCAATGCCGGCGGACGCATCGGCGATGCCGCACTCGGCAGCAGGCTGCTTGCGACCGACGACCCGGTCGAGGCGCGCACCATTGCCGAGACGCTCGACCGGCTCAACCAGGAACGTCAGCTGATGGAGCAGGAGATGCTCGCGGCGGCGCGCGCCGAGGCCGATGCCGAGCTTGCCGGCGGCAATGGCCCGGCCATCGTCGTCACCGCCAGCAACAACTGGCATCCTGGCATTGTCGGCCTGCTGGCCTCGCGATTGAAGGATCATGCGCGCCGGCCCGCCTTCGCCATTGCCTTCAATGCCAACGGCACCGGCACCGGCTCGGGCCGCTCGGTGTCGGGTTTCGACCTCGGCCGGCTGGTGCGCGAGGCGGCCGATGCCGGGCTGATCGTCAAGGGCGGCGGCCACGGCATGGCGGCGGGCATCACCGTGGAGCGGGCGAAGCTCGGTGAGCTCAGAGCGTTTTTCGAAGAGCGGGCGGCGGCCGATGTGTTTCGCCTGCAAGGCGAGGAAAGCCTGGCGATCGACGGAGCGCTTGCCGCCGAAGGCGCGACGCTCGGCCTGCTCGACGCGCTGGAGAAGGCCGGACCGTTCGGTGCCGGGCATGCGGCACCCGTTTTCGCTCTGCCGCGTCATCGGCTGGCCGATGCGCGGCCGGTCGGCACCAATCACATCCGCGTCGAGCTGCAATCGGAAAGCGGCGGCCGTATCCAGGCGATCGCCTTTCGCGCCGTCGATACCGCACTCGGCGAATTCCTGTTCAAGAACCGCGGCAAGACAATCCACGTCGCCGGTTCGCTATCGGGCAATCACTGGAACGGCAACCGCACCGTTCAGTTTCGCATCACCGATGCGGCGCGGGCATGACGTCGATCAGGCGAGAACCGATTGCAGCCGGGTCAGTTCGCCGATCTGCGCCATCGTCGCCTGATAGCCGAGGTTGATCGCCTCGTCGGCACGGTGGAACTCGGTCAGGCCGATATGGCTGAGCTTCGGCTGCAGCGACATGTCTGGCGGATCGCCGGCAAGCCTGGCGCGCGAAATGCGGTCCTGGATGATGTTGAAGGCCTCGACCATGACGCCAGTGATGCCGAGCCGGGTCTGATGCGACCGGTGCTCGGCATCGATCTGGCCGGGCCTCGGCGCATCCTTTTCGATGACCAGCTCGCCGGCGCTGTGTTTTATCACCGCGGCGCGCCCGAACAGGTCGTAGTGAAGATTGACCGCCACAACGAGTGGCTGCTCATAGGCGCGGCAGACCGAAACCGGAACCGGGTTGACCAGCGCACCGTCGACCAGCACGCGGCCGTTGCAATCCACCGGCTCGAACACGCCGGGCAGCGCATAGGAGGCTCGCATGGCGGTGATCAATGAGCCGCTCGACAGCCAGATTTCATGGCCGGTACGGATTTCGGACGTGACTGCGACGAACGGCTTAGCTAGGTCCTCGAAACGAATGCCGGCCATGTGCTCGCGCAGCCGGGCGTCAAGCTTCATGCCGCCGAACAGGCCGCTGCCGCGCAGGTTGAGATCGAGCAGGCCGAAGATGCGTCGCTTGGTCAGGCTGCGGGCGAACTCTTCCAGTTCGTCCAGTTTGCCGGCGAGATAGCAGCCGCCGACCAGCGCACCGATCGAGGTGCCGGCGATCATCGACACTTCGATGCCGGCTTCGTCGAGCGCGCGCAGCACGCCGATATGCGCCCAGCCGCGGGCGCAACCTCCGCCCAGGGCGAGCGAAATGCCGGTTTTCCTTGGTGTTTCCGATGCGCCGCCGGACGAGGACAGGCCGTTGGCCTCCCTGACATCTGGTCTGTTACGCAATGACGCCCACTCGAGCATCATGATCTCCCTTGTCCCACGGCCAATATACAGGCGGGCCGTATCGAAATGATGAATCTGTGTCGCTGATGTCAGGCAGAAGGTTCAAGCCGGTGGTTTCCGATAGGTGTTTTCCGCATCGAACAGCGGCTTGCTGCCGTCGTCGGCAAGCGTCCCCTTGCCGTCGATCAGCCCCACCGTCCGATAAAAGCATGAACGCCGGCCGGTGTGACAGGTTGCGTCGTGGCCCAACACTTTGACGCGCAACCATATGGCGTCCTGGTCACAATCCGTGAGCATCTCGACGACATGCTGGAAATTGCCCGAGGTTTCGCCCTTCTTCCAGAGCGCGTTGCGCGAGCGGGACCAGTAGTGCGCGATGCCTGTCTCCAGTGTGAGCGCCAGCGCCTGCGCGTTCATGTGCGCGACCATCAAAAGCATGCCGTCTTCGGCATCGGTGACGACGACGGTGACGAGGCCGGCTGCGTCGAAGCGCGGTGAAAACACCGCGCCTTCCTCCAACGCTTTCTTGTCTGACGGAGCTTTTGGAAATTCCAGTGCCGACATCGCCGGTCCTTGTTCTTAGTGGCCGGCGAGGGCCATTCAGACCCCGCCGCCGCGCACCATGGTGACGAAACGAACCTGCTCTTCGGGCGTATCCTTGAAGACACCTGTGAAGGTCGAGGTCAGCGTTGTGGAACCCTGCTTGCGGATGCCGCGCATGGCCATGCACATGTGCTCGGCCTCGATCATCACGGCGACGCCGCGCGGATTGAGCACATCCTGGATGACGCCGGCGATCTGGGCCGTCAGGGCCTCCTGCGTCTGCAGGCGATGGGCGAAGATATCGACCACGCGTGCGATCTTGGACAGGCCGACGACCTTGCCGTCCGGCAGATAGCCGACATGCGCCTTGCCGATGATCGGCACCATGTGGTGTTCGCAATGCGAGTGGAATGTTATGTCCTTGACGATGACCAGGTCATCATAGCCGGCGACCTCCTCGAAGGTGCGGCCGAGTTCGTCGGCCGGGCACATATCGTAGCCGCCGAACATTTCGCGAAAGGCCTTGGCCACGCGCTTGGGCGTGTCGGCCAGCCCTTCGCGGTCCGGATTGTCGCCGGTCCAGCGCAAAAGCGTGCGCACCGCTGCCTCGACCTCGGCTTCGCTCGGCCGGTCGGTAACCGGCTTCTCCATGTAGGCTGACTGGGGCATGAGTTTCTTGATGACTGCATCCATAAAGGCGTCTCCCGTAGTCCCTCTCGACGGAGGAACGAGTTGAACGGACCACGACCTTTCGGTGTCGGAAACTCGCCCCGTTTCCAGCCCCGTAAGTGGCGTGAACTTCCCGGCAAGGACACTGGCTTTCGTCGTCTTGTCGATACCGGACTGCCACCATTATATATGGTCATGACGAGCGAAAGGAAGACACGACAGCGGCAATCGCTGTTCGCTTGGCGGCGATGGATTGGAAAATAATGATAAACGACGTCTACAATGCGAAAATTCTGGGTTTCGCCGGAAACATCGCCCGTATCGGCCGCCTCGATCATCCCGACGCGACCGCCAAGGCGCATTCCAAGCTGTGCGGCTCGACCGTCACCGTCGACCTCAAGATGCAGGATGGCGTGGTCACGGACTTTGCCCATGACGTGAAGGCCTGCGCGCTCGGCCAGGCGTCGTCCTCGATCATGGCGCAGCACGTCGTCGGCGCGAATGCCGAGGAACTGCGTGCGGTGCGCGACACGATGCTAAAGATGTTGAAGGAAAATGGCGCGCCGCCTGACGGCCGCTTCGCCGACCTGAAATATCTGGAGCCGGTGCGCGACTACAAGGCGCGGCATGCCTCGACCATGCTGACTTTCGATGCCGTGGTCGACGCGATCGGCCAGATCGAGAAGAAGCGCGCCGAACAAGCGGCCTGAGGCCCGAAGAACGAACCCGCTGCGCGGGAGGGGCGCCTGCGGTTGAGGTAGTGATCAAGAACCGGTCGTCGCGCCCGCGTTGAGCGTCATCCGGCAGGGGCAG